>CAYXQM010000064.1:0-4035 GCA_964467495.1 uncultured Candidatus Saccharibacteria bacterium
GATGATCGGATCATATCTCTGATATATGACCACTGCCACTACCCAGACGGCAGATAATTACGATACTGTTCATATATACATTCCCTCAATTAAAGAATTACTCCCCACTTACGATTTTTTGATTGATTCTGATGGGGATACAAAAACATATTATAATTTAGTAGAAGCCAGAAATCCTTTTCTCGAAAGTCTTAATTCTTGGTCAATGGCGCCAAATTTACAGGAGGTGGGGAATATAACTGTGGTTGCCGGCAAAGGAGAAAGCACAGTTGGAAATATTCCAGTTGTAGAGAGAGATACTTCGGAGACAAAACTTTGGAAGGACGGCATACCAAGTCCTATGCCTCCAGAGAGAAACAATGCAGAAGGAGACAATAAAGTTTTGCTCGCTAGCGCCTATTTGAATCCATGGTCAATTGCGCCACCTGTTTTAATGCAAAGTTCTTGGCAAAAATTCTTAGCCAATATTTTCAGGACCGCGCAGGCGGCTTATGAAGGTGATATAAATGATTTTCTTAAGCAAAAAGAAATTGACTCCAAGCATGGTGATCTTCCGACTGTTGCTATTTCTGATGTGTTCACAACGTTAAATCTGACCCAACCGACTATTGCCTATATTCCGCCTGTCGAACCGGACAATATAACTTCATTTTGGTTTGCTTCGCCTGTTCAAGTTAAAATAACCGATCCGCAAGGAAATATAATAACAAAAGATACTAATAATATCCCAGGAGCGGTTTATACTGGAGAAAGTGATCCTAATGGAGTAAAAATGGTAATTATCCCCAACGGCTCTTCTGGTCAGTACAAAATTGAGCTTGTTGGCACAGGAAATGGCGGGTATCACATGGCCGCTACTAATTTTACTGATAATGACAATATTATCGTAACAGTTGAAAATAATATTGTAGAAGGAGAAAAAATAGAATACACAGTAAACATTGATCCGAATTTATTAACACCGGTCGCAATAAGTGAACCCATTATTACAAATCCCGAACTTGAAAAAACACCGGTTGAGCTTACGAAAGACCTTATCGCAGATCTTGATATATATTATGAAGAAGGAAAAATAAAAAATAGGGGAGTCTATCAAGCGCTTTTAAATAATCTCCAACTTGTACTTAGGGCGCTTGAAGAGATGGAAATAATTCGTCCGGTCGGAGAAAAATATCCTAAATTTCATAATTTGAAAATAATAGTAGCTGAAAAATTGGCGCTTACAAAACTAAACAATTTTATTTCTAAAGTGAAAAAGCAAAGCAGTAAAGGAAAGATTGACCAAATTGTCGCTTCCGATATGATAGCTCAAGCTGATGCGGTTATTACAAAGATCAAAGAATGACTATGATTATCGTTATTGCCATTGCTGCCTTTCTGTCTATATTGATTGGTGGTTTAGTCGCCTTACGTTTTAAAGACAGATTACATTTGATTCTTGGCTTCAGCGCTGGTTCTGTCATTGCGGTTGCTTTTTTTGAAATTATTCCCGAAGCGGTTGAACTTGGAAGCGGAAAATATAGTGTTGATACAATTCTTGCTTTGGTGGGGCTAGGATTTTTGATTTATCTCATTCTTGATCGGTTTATTATTCTTCATTCGCACAATGATGAAGAAGGATCCGGCTATTTAGTTCAAAAGAGAGGAATGCTCGGAGCTGGCAGCCTTTCGGTTCACAGTTTTTTTGATGGTATTGCCATAGGTTTTGCTTTTCAAGTTTCGGTGGCTGTTGGAGTTGTTATTGCCGCTGCTGTTTTGATGCATGGATTTTCTGATGGCATCAACACTGCTAATTTGGTTCTTAAGAATGGTGGCAATGTCAGAAAAGCTTTAAGATGGGTCTTTGTTGATGCCTTGGCTCCGGTTCTTGGTATAATTTCAACTTTATTTCTTACGTTACAGGAAAGTACTTTGGGAATTTTACTGGCATTATTTGGTGGTTTCTTTCTTTATATTGGTGCCGCAGATCTTTTGCCGGAAAGTCATCATCGCCATCCTGCGACCCTGACTACTGTTACTACTGTTATTGGCATGGCTGTAATATATGGAGTAATTAGAATAGCTGGGGCTTAGCTTTCTTAATAAAAAAAATGTGATATATTGAGCCTTATGACAAAATATATTTGGATAGGGGTAGTTGTTGTTGCTATAATCGGCCTGATATTCTTAGGTAAAGCGGGGGCCAGTATGGAGCCGCCTTTTGAGGCGGGGATTTTGCACCCCATGGATAATGTTAGGGGTAATTTGGAATCCAGTGTGGTGGTAATGGAATATAGCGATTTCCAGTGCCCAGCTTGCAAAACTTATTATCCGGTGACTAGACAACTTATGACTGAATTTGAAGACAGAGTAATTTTTGTTTATCGTCATTTTCCGCTCACCAATGTGCATTCTAATGCTGAATTTGCGGCTCGAGCGGCAGAGGCGGCTGGTAGGCAAGGTAAGTTTTGGGAGATGCACGACCTACTTTTTGAAAAACAAGGTGAATGGTCAACGGTTAGCGATGTTGTTCCAATGTTTGAAACTTACGCCACTTTGCTTGGCATTTCCGTTGACCGGTTTGATTCTGATCTCGGATCTTCTGAAGTGAAGAATTTTGTCAAAGCTCAAAAAGCTCACGCTATAAAATCCGGACTTCAAGGCACACCCACTTTTTTTGTAAATGGTCAGCAAATTGAAAATCCAACTTCTGTAGACCAATTCAGGACTATTATAAACAATGCTTTAAATAGTCAATAGCTTCTTTGGGGCTGGAAAATTATCTTGTGTCTTTTTTAGGGACAAAAAGCAAACCGAGAAGAGTGAAAATACCTAAGATGGCGAAAAGGCCGGAGTATGAAGTGAAAAGAAGAACAAAGACAACAAAAAGGGGGGCCAAAATATAGGCCAAAGGTCGAGTCATCCTAAAGAAACTAATAACATTAGCATCACGATCTTTGACTTGTTTAAAGAAGTAACTTTCGTTTGATATCTCTATACTACTGGCGCCTATTCGAGTGGCAAACAAAACCAAAGCCCAAATTATAAATCTCGGTTCATGAAGAAAGAATATACTAAAGGTGGCGATGGACATAATCACAAAACCAAACCTCATTATTTCCGTTTCTCCAATTTTTTTATCAGCAAAATACCCGAGTGGCAGCTCAAGAAGCAAAAAAGGAAACAACATAATGGAAAATATTGCGCCTATACTATTCCAACCAAAACCGATTTCTTCAAAAAGAAGAATAGGTAAATAAACAACCATTACTACATAGAAAAATTGCAGCAAAGTATTACTAAAAATAACTTTTTTAACATCCGCTTTGCCTTTTAAGAACCGCCAAGTGTCTAGGAGTTTGATTTTTGGTATGTGGGCATCGTCATGATCTTTGAAAGCTAAAATCAAATTTGCTACTAACGGAAAAATAAAGAGGGAAGACAGCAAATAAATTTTTGGCAAACCAAAATTCTTGCCTATGAAACCGGCCATAATGGGAGCGGCAATCCAGGCCACATTTTGAAAGGCCAAAAACATTCCACGACTTCCCCCAGTACCCGATTCTCTACCTTGTTCATGTTCCAAAAAAATATCCAAAGAGAAGAAAATCAGAGGCATAACGCTCTGATGTATTAAAAAGAAAGCAATTAACAGACTTGGATTATGAGCGCTGGCTATACCAAAAGTAGCCAAAAGTTCAAGGGCTATAAAAATTAGAGATATTTTCAGATTGCCGATTTTGTTGAGTATCTGGGGCGCTTTGATGAATAGAACTATGCTGACGATGGAGCCGATGATGTAAAGAAAGCTGATTGTGTTAGTGTCTAGATATTGTTTTAAAATAGAAGAGTTTACATAGACAATCAAAGCATAATGAAAAGCTAAAAAAAGTCCCGCCAAATAAACGGCGAACTTTCCTCTTTTTCTTGCCCTACCTACTTCAGTCATTGGGTTTATTATAGCAGAATTTTACACTCCTAATATCACTGGAATGACAATCGGATGTTTGGCGGTTTTTTGGAAGAGGAAACGGCCCACGGCATCAGAAACGTTGT
>CAYXQM010000065.1:0-4003 GCA_964467495.1 uncultured Candidatus Saccharibacteria bacterium
TGGCGGCAACCAACCGACCGGATGTTTTAGATCCAGCTCTTTTGCGTCCAGGTAGATTTGACAGAAGAGTGACCATCGACCTGCCGGACAGAAACGACAGAGAAGAGATTCTTAAAATCCACTCCAAAGAAAAACCTTTGGGAGAAGATGTTAATTTAAAAATTGTCGCCGAACGCACGCCTGGATTTTCTGGTGCTGATTTGTATTCATTAATGAACGAAGCGGCCATCTTGGCAGCTAGAGAAAATAGGAATAAAGTTTCCCAATTTGATTTAATCCGTTCAATTGAAAAAGTAATGTTAGGTCCGGAGCGCCGCAGTCATATCTTATCTAAAAAAGAAAAAGAGATAACCGCTTATCATGAAGCGGGCCACGCTTTGGTTGCCAGCGTTCTACCTTATGCTGACCCAATTCACAAAATTTCAATCATTAGCCGCGGGCGAGCAGCCGGTTATACTTTGAAATTACCCTTTGAAGACAGGAGGATCCAGTCCCGCAATGAATTTTTAGACGATATTGCTATGTCCTTAGGCGGCTATGTTACTGAAAAATTAGTCTTCGGAGATCTAACCACCGGACCATCAAATGATTTACAGGTTTCGACCGCTTTAGCCCGGGACATGGTTACTAAATACGGGATGTCAGAAACTTTGGGTCCGGTGGCCCTTGAAGGAGCTGGCGGTAAACTTTTATTCGGCACCAGGGGTGTAGAAGAAAAAGAATATTCCGAGCAGGTGGGGGCAATGATTGACAGCGAAGTTTCAAAAATAATGAAAGGATCTTTTGAGAGAGCTGAGAAAATAATTACCGAGCATCGACCCCTTCTTGATATCATAGCCAAACGACTTATTGAAACGGAAACTATAGAACGCGATGAGTTTGAAAGCATTCTTATTGCGAACGGAATTCAGCCCAAGAAAAAAGAGGAACTGCCTTAAAACTTATCAACAGAACGTAGAGTTGTTTAACAAGCTTATTGTTCTACAATTAAGTTTATGAAAAAATACATGCGAAAAGGTTTTACTCTCATAGAACTTCTGGTAGTTATAGCCATTATTGGCGTCTTGTCTTCCATTGTTTTGGCAGCTTTAAACAATTCTCGAGACAGAGCCAACGATGCTAAAACCAAAGCCCAGCTCTCCGGCCTCCGCGCTGCAGCGGAACTTTATTATGATTCGCAAACACCGAATAACTATGGGACAGCAACTATCAGTAGCGGAAACTGCCCAACTTCCGGCACCAGTATGTTTATGAATTCCACTGTCCGTCCATATTTGAGCGGTCTCCCCACAGGAGTAACGGCTCAATGTAGAACTAATGGCACAAATTATGCTGTTTCCGCACTCCTCCTCAGCCCCGTTGACGCTAATCATGACTATTGGTGTGTAGATTCTTTAGGAACATCTAAAGCCATCAGTAACTATCTTGGCAGTGTTTATCAATGCCCATCTTCGTAAATATCGATTGAAATCTTTGTAGTCTAAAATCTACTCAACGGAAACTCGTTGAACCGATTGAGTTTTGGGCCAAAAAAAGATAATATCAAAGCATTCTTTCTGCGCACATAGCTCAGTTGGTAGAGCGCCGAGCTTATACCTCGGTGGTCCTAGGTTCGAGTCCTAGTGTGCGCACATTATAAAATTACAAAATAATCAAAAAATATGGATTTCATTTATATTATTGTCATTTTGCTTTTGCTAATCGTTTTTATAAAACAGATAAACCAATACGAAGAAGGGGTGATGCTCACCATGGGGAAATTCAGTGGTATCAAACGGGCTGGTTGGCGAATTGTGGTACCAGTCTTTCAGCGATTAAGGAAAGTGGATTTGAGAATTAAAGCCGTTGATGTGCCAGACCAGAATGCCATCACTCGAGACAATGTCTCCGTAAAAGTAAACGCGGTCATTTATTACAAAGTTTCTTCTGCCGAAAAAGCCATTCTTGAAGTTGAGGACTTTAAGTACGCCATTTCCCAATACGCCCAAACCACTATGAGAAATATCGTGGGCGAAGCCACTTTGGACGAACTGCTTTTTAATAGAGAAAAGATTGCTGACAGGATAAGAGAAATTGTAGATAAAGAAACCGACGCTTGGGGGCTAAAGGTAAGCAATGTGGAACTAAAAGATGTCAGCCTGCCGCCAGATATGGAACGCACTATTGCCAAACAGGCCGAGGCCGAAAGAGAAAAGAGGGCTGTTATTATTACTTCGGAAGGGGAATTAGCGGCCGCTGGTAATATGGCTAAAGCTGCTGACATTTTAGCAGAATCTCCTGGTGCTCTTCATTTGCGCACTTTGCAGTCAATAAACGATCTTTCTTCTGACCAATCAAACACCGTCATCTTCGCCGTCCCGCTTGAAGCTCTGCGAGCCCTTGAAGGTCTACCCAAAATCATAAAGAAAGTAAGCGAGCTTTCAGAGAAATAAAATATCAGAATCTTTTCTTGCTTCTACTCCGCCCAGAAGGTAAAATTTTGGTATTGCCCTTATAGTTCAATGGATAGAACAGCCCCGTCCTAAGGGGTAGATGTGGGTTCGATTCCTGCTAAGGGCACATAAGTGTATATAATGCATGTTGTTCCATGTTCCGTTTGGCGCGATATTCAACAAAGAAGGTTCTAACGCCCCTGATTTTCATTTAAACAATTCTGGATGACTGCCTATGTTGATGAGAAAGAGAGTTTTATTTTCTTCATCTATTTGGTACAAAAGAAGCAAATCTGATTCCATATGACATTCTCTTACGCCATGGAATTTTCCTTTTAGTTCGTGATCTCTATATTTTCTATCAAGGATTTCTTCTCTTTGAATCATTTTGATCACTTCCTCAACTTTCTTAATATCAAAGCTGGCCAATTTCGAGTATTTTTTAATGGCTTTTCTATATGATTTTATCTCAGAGACGGCAAGCACTTTAATGACTTAGAATATTCTTATGCAATTCTTCTATGCTTTTATATGTCTTGCTGTTTTTCTTGGTGTCTGCAATCTGTCTCCTTACCCATCTTTCCTGTTCCGGAGTCATTGCATAATGCATCTTTGGTTCAAAGGGAATGGACTTCGTATTAACCACCTGGCACAAAAACATTTTTACTCCCGAAGAAATATCCAAACCCATATTTTTAAGGGTTTTCCCTGCGCTATCTTTAAGCTTTTTGTCTATTTTTATGTTTAATGTTGAGTTCATATACTATTAGATTGTTATTTTTAATGATTATTACAAAGTATACACAATGTAATTACATTGTCAAACATTACCAAGTATTAATGCCCTTAAAGGAAGACCAGGTATCAAAAAAGAGGTTCTCCTCCTTTGCTAAAGCTACGGCGGGACACAGTAACGTCATTCAATAAACAGCACACGCAAACAAACAAAAAACCGCCGAGAGGCAGTTTTTTGTAAGTGAGAACAAGCTCTAAGCTCTTAGCTAAAAGCTTCCGGCTTATCTAACGGCATCTTTCAAGGCTTTGGCTGCGCGGAATTTTGGCACTCGCATGGCTGGAACGTTTACTGATGCTCCCGTCCTAGGGTTGCGAGCCGTTCTGGCGGCTCTTTGTTTTGTTGAGAAAATACCAAGGCCAGCAACAGAAACTTCGCCTCCGTTTTTCAGAGCGCCTACTATTTCGCTGATAATGGTTTCAACCACTTCTTCAGCCTGAACCTTAGTACCACCAATTTTTGCGTGTACTGAGTTAGCCAAATCTGCTTTATTCATTTTATTAAAGTTAAAATCCTTATAATTCCTCGACCCTCCACATGTTTTAAACGGACGGTCTCGAGAGCCTTCCGTTTATCCTCCGTTTCTAAGTATATATTTAATAGCTTTTTTGGCAATACCTTGACGACCCCCCTGTGGATATGTCCCGTTTGACCTTTTTAGACGCTGGTCACTATTTTTTTGAAAGTTTGGGGGTGAGAAGCGGCTAGTTCAGAGAGCATTTTGCGATTTAAGGTTATATTTTTCTTCTTTAAGCTATCAATAAACTTACTATAAGAA
>CAYXQM010000066.1:0-3964 GCA_964467495.1 uncultured Candidatus Saccharibacteria bacterium
TGCTTTCGCTACTGGTCGTGACAAAAAACACGCTGTCATTGCAGTTACCACTGGCCTTTTGCAAAAATTAGAAAGAACAGAACTTGAAGGAGTTATTGCTCACGAACTTTCCCATATTGGTAATCGTGATATTTTATTGATGAGCGCGGTGGTAGTTTTGGTTGGTTTTGTTTCCATTATTTCTGATATTTTTTTAAGAGGAATGGTCTTTGGAAGAGGAGGAAATAGAGACAACAATCGAGCCGGTGGAGTTTTAGCGATTGTTGGAATTGTTTTGATGATTCTTTCGCCGATTATTGCCACTTTAATAAAACTTGCCATTTCTCGTCGGAGAGAATATCTGGCCGATGCCTCGGGGGCCTTACTTACTCGTTATCCGGAAGGATTGGCTAAAGCGCTTGAAAAAATTTCGGCATATAATATACCGATGAAAGTTGCCAGCACCGCTACTGCACATCTTTTTATTTCCGATCCCCTTAAAAAGAAAAGTTCGATTTCAAATCTTTTTCAAACTCACCCGCCAATAGAGGAGAGAATAAAAATTTTAAGAGGTATGATTAGTTAATTTATAAATTTATGGAAAGTCCAATAAAACCAACAGAAAAATCTTTAGAAAAAAAGGAAAGACGACGGCTCGAAAAAGAAAATGAAATTTTAAAAAAGGTACATGCCGAACTTCTTGCTCAACTTATTGAAAAAGATAAAGAAGCTTCTTTTGACTCTTTAACCGATCTGATGAGAAGGCATCCTTTTGAAGAAGAGATTAAAACATATCTGGATGGTTTTCGAGATAAAGAAAGTGAATCTGAAGTGGCAGAGTTATCGTTAGTTTTTTTTGATATAGATCATTTCGGCCAATTCAACAAAACTTGGGGGGAACAGGTTGGAGATACTGTTCTAAAAAGAGTAGCTGAAGTTATAAGGCAATTTACTAGAGGGTATGATCCAACTTGTCGTTGGGGTGGAGAAGAAATGGTTTTGGCTATGATTGGAGCAGATGAAGAACAAGCTCTTCATAAAGCTAAACTTATTATTTATGAAATAAGCCGTCTTGATTTTTCTGACATAGACCCAAGATTGAAAGACTTAAATGTGACTACAAGTGCTGGCGTGGCTTCCTCTAGAAAATTTCCAGAATTTGAGTCTTTACTTGATGCTGCAGATGAAGCTCTTCGTAAATCCAAAACCACTGGACGTAATAAAGTGACTGCTCATTCAGACATTCTAGATAAAAAGATATAAACAATATTTCAAATCATTTTCTTGAGATACTATATACTCTAAATCAGAGAGGTGCTTTATGGAGGACATGCTCAGCCGCATTAATTTTCCGACTGACTGCAAGGTAGTCGGAAATGTTTTAGTTTCAAAGAATGGAGAGATTGAAGTCAGGAGAGTATATGTTGAAGGTGTCCACAAAGAGTTGCACTTTCTGGGTCCCATCATCTGTGAACAAAGGAAAGGTGGTGGATTCCAGACGGAAGTAACAATTACCACCGGCTTGCCGTCGGAGGTTTTCTTGGGATGATAACGAGCAGTTCGTTGTCATCCCTTTGTTTTTTACGTTGCGGGCTACTCGGGTATGGTACCCGTGAGGTTAGTAATCATAAGGGTATCTTAGCATATTTTAGATGGCTCCGCAGAAGCTCTCGGGTCAGGGTTGGGGTTTTGTGAATGTTATGAATGTTACGCCACCTTGGCACATTCGAGCAATGTAACATTCACAATAAAATTGGCTAATATCAAGGTATATTTTTATGTTTAAGGAGCATCTCTTGTGGAGACAGACCATTAAGAGTTCTGTGGGGAAAGTAATTCCAAGCATCGGTAACCAACTCAAGCACCTCACTAATTTCTGGAGCTCCTCTTTCTCCAGTATCAAACATAGCGATGACTTTCTGCATATCATCGCTCTCCTCTTCTTCGTAAATAGCGCGTCTGACATCTTCAAGTTCAAAATCGCTTTTGGCTCGGTATAGAAATTCATGGATTTGATCTTCAATTTCTGCTCTCATTTCCAAAATCTTCCTGTCAGCTATTATCTTCTCTGCCACATCCACGATATCACTCGGGACATCGCCATTCTTTTGCCTTAAATATTCTTGATATATTACTTCCGTTTCTACCACTCGGAGCAGTTTTTCAGTAATTAAATATTGAATACTTTTATAAACACTAGGCGGCATGTCGGATATATATTCATATTTATCAAATTCTCCAGTGTCGTATTTCTTGAGCAATCCTTCAGCCTTTTCCACTATCTCAAAAAACTCTCGGTTATATTTCTCCATTTGCCGCACTTCTTCCTCTGTGGGATTTTCTTTGCGTAAAATTAAGTCGTTTAAAGCGAGGGGTGTGGATAAATGATCAGCCGAGGTAAGAATAGCCTTGCGGATTTTACCTGATGGATTTTGGATATGCTCAAGAATAAATTCACCAAATTCTCTAACACAAGTGTCTGAGAGAGCCATTATGGGGAAAGTTAGAGACTGAATAAAATGGATTTTATTTGCCTCTGTTTTTATCTCACCAAAAGTCTTGAGTTCAGGAAGAAAAACCTCAAACTTTTTGGTGTCCGACGGCTTCATATTCAAGATACCGTGCCAAAAGCCACGAATGCCTTTCTTGGCTTTTTCTATCTCTGTCTTATCTGAACTAGTTTTTATTATCTTAATCAACTCTTTCATTATAGAAAACAATTTACCACTTCAGGGGCAGTATTGAAAGAGAGCTTTAAGTCAACATTGATTTTATAACTTCAATGAATTTGTCAGTTTTAGGTAGCCATTCATCGGACATAATACTCGGCCTAACTTCATTGTAGTTTTCTGGAAACTGGAAGCCAATTGATTCGAGTTCTTGCTTTAAGATTTCAGCTGATTTTTCATTATCTTTAGCCACCCATTCGAAGTTTATGGCCAACCGTTTATCAGTAGAGAGAGTAAAAATAGATTTGGTTGATATTTTGTTAAATATGGAACTGAAAGAGCCATAAGAACCAGTGCCCAGCCGAACATCATCGGCATACTGCTTGGAGAAATTGTAAATCTTCAGAAAAGCGGCATATTCTTCACTGGTCAGTTTAGCTTTGGCGTCAGCGAGTAATTCTGCTTCCGTCCATCTTTTGCGGACACCACCAGAGCCAGAAACAGCTATATCTTTTTTAACTTCTGCTCCGAAGATTTTAGGAATAATAATTTCGTAAACATCATGCTTATAATATTCAAGTTCAACTGCATAAATATCAAACTGGCTGTTTTGGTTAACGTAAAGTATCAAATCTTTAAGACGGTCATCCAGTTTGTCCATTAAAACTACGAAATGAAAGACTCCGTTATCCAGATTCCCTCTGACTTTGTCTATTACCACTCCAACTTCTTCGTCTGATAGATCAAAGAACTCCTTTATTTTGTCTGTAGCTCTTAACTTGAAAGTTTTCTGGGTACGTTCGTCCAGAATATGCAGAAACTCATTAAAATCATTTGAATGTTTCCAGAGAGCGGCGCCATAATCTAATGATTGAGCGATTACATTGCGCTTGTCGTGATTTTTGAAAAGTTTAGTTTCTACAATATACAGCTCCCCATATTTATCGACACCTATTGCATCAATAGGGCCGCTGTTAGTTGGAAACTCCCGGGCAAGAATTAAAAGCCGAATATCTTCTTTTATTTCATACAAAGGAATACTCTCCGGATTTTCATAAATATATTTCTGGAGGGAATCTTCCTTTTCAAAAGAAGATTTATCTACTTTTGTCGCTTCTTTGCCATTTTTTGAAATTATAATTGCCATAGTTTTTTATCCCATGGCGGGTGAACACAAAAAGCCCACCACGGGCGGTAGCTCAGCTACCCACTACCGGTTTCCCGATAGGGCCTATCAAGCAATCCCATGATGGGTTCTTCATGCTCGATAGGGCTTGAGCCATGCCAATTACTTGGTTTAGGCCACTTCTCTCTAT
>CAYXQM010000067.1:0-3946 GCA_964467495.1 uncultured Candidatus Saccharibacteria bacterium
AGATTTTTCATGGCTTTCTTGTGATACTTTAAAGTAATACAGATTGTCTTGAATCTTTCCCATAATAAATAAGATTTAAAAATTTATAAGCCAAATCAAAAGATATTCTTTTGCGATTATTATCCCTAAAATTGGTAAGAAAAAATGAAAAATATTTGTCACGATTAATTGTTAATTCAGTATTGAATTTTTTCATCAAGTCCATTTGGTCATCAATAGATACCTCGTTTCTAAAAATCAGATGTGCCATATTGCGCGAAGTACTTTTGCCGACCAAACCAGATATTTTATATTTTCTTATATCTTCAAGCTGTATTTTTTTACCAACCTTGCTGTCAATCGCGCGCAAAAACAAAACATTTTTTTCGAGCAATTTTTTTATATCCTCGCTAATCCTTAGTATTTTTTTATCCTTGATGTTTTGCAATGCTATTTCCACTTCGTGTTCCCCAGACCTCAAATAATCTTCAGTAAGGCGGAAAACCCCCAAGTCATTCCTTGTATTTTTTATTTTATAAACAAATTCACCGCCAAATTGCCAGCCACATTCTTTTTTGAGCGTTAATTTAATTTTTTTATTTTCAGGATAAATCGTCGCTTCTATTATATTTTCTCTGGATTTTACAAGACGCTTCTTAAAATAGAAAGAGACAACATTATAAGTAGTATCATCAAAAACCTGTTCGGAAAAAATATTTAATTTCACTATTTCAAATTTTTCAAAAAATAATTCCCTAATCTTTCTTGAATTTTCCGCGCACAAAAAATTTAAAGGAACTATAATAATGCCCTCCTCACAATTTAAAATGGAAGAAATGGAAACTTGATACAAATCTTCAAAATTTGAATTTTTTCCCGAAAAATTTTTATCCTTAACTTCTTTTGATGCCTTATTCTTATGTAAATAGGGAGGATTGGTACAAATAAATTTATACTCTTTGGGGCAATTTATAGAATCATTTAAAAAAACATTCTTTTTATCAACATAATTTTTATCACAATCAAACCCTATAATCTTTTTACACTTGTTATTTTTTGCCCAATTCAACAAGTCCTGGCTCCCCGCGAAGGGGTCAGTTACATCTTTTTTCATTACAAATCCACTAAAACCCTGCAGAATATAGTCGGAATTTGTAGTGAAAAATTGCCCTAAACTTTGTTTTTTGACTGCTGTGTTCATGGGTATATTATAGCATAATTTGGCGTAGGATTAAACCGTTGCCATTTCAGAGAAAAAGGCAAATTCAGTTTTTGATTTTACAGAATACAGCGGCAACGGGGTGATATTTTTTAATAAACTAATACAAACAGAATAAAAAATAATTATAAACATTAATTGCCTAAAGACTTCCTTGTGTTACTTCTAACCCCTCGCGATAGAGAAAGGGTATTTTATAGTTGTCTTTGTTTTTAGATAAAACTCCGATTGAAACCAAATTAGCCACTATTTCCTCCCAATTTTTGCCAAACAAATCTTTAAGTGTCCTCCCTTTATATTCCGTTTTCCCACCAACTAACTTCTGAATATAATCCCACAAATGAGGGAACTCCGCTTGAAAAATATTTATTCTTTTATATCTAGAAAGTTGCTCGTGACCATAAAGAATTGCTTGTGAGCTTATGAATGAGCTTGATTCGCCAATTTCGTTTTCAGCTAAAATATCCTGTTCTTTTCGAATGGCCGTCGTTATAAGATAAATAATATCCCTCGGGGTTACTACATTGTTTCCATCTGCTGTATGAGTATAAATCCACCTGCTTGTATCGCTTTGCTTTTTACCGCTGTATACATTTTTAGGAAATATTTTATAAAAAATTTCGTGTCGATATTCTGCGCTGGCATTAAATTTTTCCATATCAACTCCAATATATTCTCGTAAATTAGTGTTAGCTACCAATCTTTTCATAATTAAATCAATAATTTGATTTTCTTCCCATCTTAAAACATCGGCCTGCCTTGATGTTATATGTGTTAATGCGGTAAATCCATCATTTGAATTGACTACGCTTGACAGCATGTCGTCTCTAAGAAAAATTTTTATTCTAATTTCTGGTGAAGCAAAAAATCTAGTTGTTTTGAGTAATCCTCGCAAAGCTCTTTTTTCCAACTCGGATCTTCTGGGAAAAATTTCATCAAGTCTGTCAACCATAAGCCAAATACTAAGCTGTGATTTTTTCAAAGTATTCTCAAGAGCAGTTTTAATACTAGAAATGTATATTGGCAATATACTAGTATACTTTTGTTCGCTTGGTCTTTTGTCTGTTTGTTCATTGCCAAATAAAGTTGTCTGTATCTCGTTGGTGTCTATTTTATAGGCAATGCTTGGTTTTATTGCTTTGAGGGCATTTAAGCACCAACCCAATATATCCTTTAATGATTTTTTGCTCCGAATTTCTGGGATTTTTGCTTCTTGGCATGATTTAAGAAAAATATTTATTTCTTTATCACAATCACTAAGTAATTCTTTATAGATATCATTTTTAATAAATTGTTCATGGGTTAAAGAAACAAAATATATACACCAAAAATCCACAAATTCATCCTCGCTTAATTTCTCAAATTGTTCTTTAAATGCGTTGAAAACTGGATCACCATGATGATCAATACCATGAGCAATAACTACTTTATGTTGTTTCAAAAGTAATTTTGGTAAAAACTCAACGAATATTCTATAAAGAGCGCTTTTACCAGAGCCTTTCGTTCCTGGTATTAGATCGACTCTATCGAGAAATAAATCAGAAAAAACACTTGTTTCTATTCTTGTTGACTCTAACAATGTATCCTGCTCCGCGATTCCATCGCCAAGTTCAATATTACGCAAAATCTTTATTAAATCAGCATTTTTATATGCCATTTTTATTCTTTAATAGTTTTTCCAAAAGCCACTTTTAATAAATTTTCAATTAATTCTTTATTCTTTGTTAAATCTTGTTTTGAGATTCTAATTCTATATCTATTCCACTTATTATCATAATCCATTAAATCCAAATTGGCATCCTCAATCAATTTATCTGTTTCTGGTGTCTGGTCTATTCTTATTTCCATGGTGGTGTTTGATTTTTTGGGTACAAAAATAGCAAAATTGTCTGGTTGTCCATCTTTAGCTAACCCAATATAAAATTTATTATATTTTAATTCATAACCGCTAGTAAATTCATTTATCATCGCTACCAGTTCATCGGCTAATGCTACCGTTTTTGTAGTGCCTCTTTTTTCCCAATAATTTCTATCGGTAACTTCTTTAATTTCGTCTTCTTCTACTAGCCCAAGGCTCACCTCGCTTAAAACGGTAGTGAAATTTAACCAATAATCATTTCCGTTTTTGCAAGCTTCCATTTTTATTGCAATTAATGGGATTGATCCGTTAAAAATGTTTATTACATTTAGAAACCTGTTTGTTATATCTTCGGCGATAATAACGGCGCAATGGTCGTATTGAGGATACCTCTTTTTTTCAATATCCCAATATTCAACGGTTCTAATAATATGACTCTCGTCTACTTTGCCAAGCTGAATTTCCACCTCATATCTTCTTTCAGAGTCACGATCTTGTAACAATAAATCTAATCTTCCGGCTTTTGGGTGCGTCCTTTCCCTATCTTTCAATATTAGATCGCCCAGTCCTAAAATTGATGGATCATCCGCAATAATTTTTTGTACCCATTTTTCGGTTAAAGCGGAGTGATTAACTAGATTAATCTTTTCGGGTCTAATTAAATTGATTTTATTATCCATAATTATGAGATTATTTATTAAATGTTTCCTCCCCAACCTTCTCCACCAACTCCTCTCTCCCCACCTGTCCCTCCTGCCCTGCCCGCCCTTCCTCTCTAATTCTTCCGACCAAATCCTGTTTATTCAAACTCACCATCTCCTCGCTTCCTCTGACTTTCAGACAAAAATCTCCGCCAGCTACTTCCTTATCTCCGATAACCAGAATGTAGG
>CAYXQM010000068.1:0-3940 GCA_964467495.1 uncultured Candidatus Saccharibacteria bacterium
CACCAAAACTCCAACTAATATAATGACTTTATTTTTCATAGGTATATTATAGCACAGAAAATACCTCACCCCCTCTCGCTCTGCTCGGCCCCTCTCCTTACTAAGGAGAGGGGATAAGGGGTGAGGTGGAATTTTGAAGAAGTGGGCTATAATAAACAAATGAAAAAAGAGATAGAAAAAATTTTAAACAGAGACGAATTTAAAGTCATTAAAAAACTTTCTACCCCAAACAAAGTGCAGGATTTTTTGGATAAACTGCCTTTTAATTTTGAAAAAAGTAGAGAAACTTACCGATCTCCAAGAGGTGTGCTCAGAAGAAAAAAAGCTCACTGTTTTGAAGGGGTATTATTTGCTTACCTATGTCTTTCCTATCATGGGATTGAAAATTATGTTATTGATCTAAAAGTCAAAAAAAGTGCTTGGGAAGACAGTGACCATACTTTGTGCATTTTCAAAATCAACGATTACTGGGGAGCTATAAGTAAAACTAATCACAGTATTCTCCGCTGGCGGGATCCGATTTATAAAAATGTTCGTGAACTAACCTTTTCTTATTTCCACGAGTATTTCTTGGATGATGGAGAAAAAACTCTGCAATCTTTTTCAAGACCGTTTAATGTCTGGAAGAAATTTGGTATTAAATGGATAGTTGATAAGAATGATTTGGATGAGATAGCCAAAGCTTTAGACCAATCTCCACATATTGATTTTGTTCCCGAAAAAAACAAAAAATTTATAAGAAAGGTAGGTAAAACCGAAATAAAAGGAGCTTTGGTAACTGAGTGGCAAAAAAATGGAAAATTGGTAAGATGATTCAATAAATTCACTATGGACAAAGAAACTAAAAATCAGATTGCATTTGTGTTGTTTGCGCGACGAAATCCAATATGAGTGTCAGCCGTGGCAGGATTTGGATAACACCATTTTCGAACCGCCAACTTGGATAAATTTTGCTGATCTTAGGTAAGATATCCACAACTACCAACCTTTGACTTTCTTCGTTGGGAGAGGTATATTTTTGTTTAGACAAGTCTAACACCGAGGAGATCGTTTTGAGAGCTATAGTGAAAGAGCGGAAAACTCACCGTCCGAAGGTCGAGAAACTTTCGGATCGAGAAATCAAGGAGAAGTTGCGAGACGCCGAGAAGTTGTATATTCTTGGTATCAACTCTGCCTACGTCGAGCAAGCGCGGAAGGCAGTGGAGGCCAGGTTTGGCAAGTCCCCGAAGATCGTTATTGGAGAGCCAATTTCTAGCCCTGCGCTTCGCATGAAGATGTCGGCCCCGAGTCGCTCAACACGGCTCGCTAACATCAGGATGCAATTTTCCGTGGTTTGAGTTTATTGGTGGGGGTGAACATTTCTTGGCCGTTGCGTTTGTTGCAGCGGCCTCTTGCTTTTTTAAAATTTAGGCATATAATAATACTTAGAGTTAGGGGTTCTTTGTGAGTGTTCCACCTCCCCAAATACAGATACAGGGATAAAAGAATGTTAACAGTTCAAGTACCAATACGACCAAAACAGGTTCTGCAACCTGTAGTATGGATTCGTTGCTCCTGCGGGAGGATGAACCACCCGAATGACGTGAGACAAGACAGTCAATGTGGCGGTTGCTACAAACCGTTGTCTCTAGAAAAGAAAGGAGGAGGAGAAACCAAGCACTAGTACCACCCGCCGCCGTTGTGCGGCACGAAGGGGCGAACCTGTCGAGTTACGTAACGACAGGAGCGCCCTTTCTCTTTTATATAATAAATTTCTCCATTTAAATGTTATAATTCTGTCAATGATCACAGATAAGGTTAAATACATTTTTGTGGTTGGCATAGGCGGCTCTGATTTGGCTTCTAAGGCGGTTTGGAATGCTATGACTCTTCATGAACCAGTCAATAAAAAAATATTTTTTTTAGAATCACCGGATGTGCGTGAATATGAAGAAGTAGAAAACTTTGTTAAAAATGAAGCAGTGGGTTTGGAAGAAATTGTTTTAATTACTATCAGCAAATCAGGAAAAACAACAGAAACCTTAGAGGCTTTTCATAAAACCTTTGATATTTTATCGGAAAAATTTGGGACACTAATAACAGACAGAACAATTATTATTTCTTCACCAAACACTCCGCTTTGGAAAATAGCAGAAGAGAAGGGGATTGAAAAAATAGAATGGGAGGGAAATATTGGTGGACGTTTTAGCGCTTTTACGGTTGCTCACACCACGGTCCTTTCCATGGCCGGCTTGAATGCAAATGCATTTGTCGCCGGCGGAGACGAAATGAAAGAAAAATGCAAAATAGAAACCGAAGATAATCCGGCATTACATTTGGCCAAAAATATTTTTGAAAATTATAAAAACAATGTCAACATTTTAGATTTTTTCATTTTTAATTCCGAGCTTGAGGATTTAGGAAAGTGGTGCCGTCAGCTTGTTGCCGAGAGTTTAGCGATGATTACCCCCACCGTGTCAATTGGACCAACTGACTTACATTCAATGCTTGAACTTTATTTGGGTGGACCAAAAAATAGATTTACAATTTTTATTCGCTCCCTCAAAGAAATTGAAAATAGTGTCAACGAATCGGCTTACGAAAATGTCAGTAAGGCCTACGAGCAAGAAGATTTGCCTTTTATAAAATATGAAATTGAAGAAATAAATGAAAAAGAACTAGGAAGTTTTATGGCTTTTATGATGGCGGTTACTGTTGAATTAGCCAAGTTACTTGAAGTAGATCCGTATGATCAACCGGCGGTTGAAGAATACAAAAAGCATTTAATTGATAATAATCAATAATATGAACTCAATCCTTTTTGATATTGGAGCAACAAAAATGAGAATGGCTTACTCGGCTGACGGTGAAATTTTTGAAGAACCAAAAGTTTTTGAAACTCCAAAAAGTTACCAGGAAATTTTGAAATTATTTGTAGACACAGCCAAAGATTTGGCAAAGAGCAGAGAGATAAAAACGATCGCCGGCGGCATGAGTCGAAGCGTTCCTGAATTGGTTGACGAAAAATTTAAAAAAGATTTAGTAGAAATATTCGGCATAACTGCTTACATAGAAAATGACGCGGCGATCGTCGGGCTCGGCGAAGCCAACTGGGGCGCTGGTAGAGGTTTTGAAATAGTCGCTTACATCACCGTTTCCACCGGCGTCGGTGGGGCAAAAATTGAAAATGGAAAAATAGATAAACACGCCGTTGGTTTTGAACCGGGTAAACAAATAATGGAAATTGATTCAGGAAAAACTTTAGAAGACATGATTTCCGGTAAAGCTCTGGCAGAAAAAGCCGGAAAACATCCAAAAGAAATTACAGACCCAGAGGTTTGGAATGAACACGCTAAAATCTTAGCGGTTGGTTTAAATAATATTATTGTTGAATGGTCACCAAATTGTGTGGTACTTGGCGGTTCAATGATTACAGGCGATCCTGCCATACCGCTTAATAAAACAGAAAACCATCTTAAAGAAATACTAAAAATATTTCCACAAATTCCTCAAATCAAAAAAGCTGAACTTGGCGACTTCGGCGGCCTCTACGGCGCTTTGGCATATTTAAAAGACTTAAAACAATAGTTGCTTAAACATTAATTTTGTTATATCGTATTCATGGAGGTCCATATGCTGAATGAGTACTTATGCCAAGTCGGCGGAGGGGTATATTTTGTCCAAAATCTTGTGTGTTACGAATATGGCTGCCCCGGCCCCGACTTTTCGGCGGAAAGGATCAAAAAAGAATGGGGGCTGATGAGGTCATCTAGTCAACAGACACGCCGTCAGATTGTCGACCAACTCCAAGTGGTTGCTTGGAAGTATGGACACAAACTTAATGTGCTTCGAATCCTTATTCAGGCCCATCGTCAGGCTCACGCGAAAGCGTGAGCCGCTTTCTTTTTCTTGAAATTTTAATTAAACTAATTCGATTATGTCACTTTCGATTGGTATTGTC
>CAYXQM010000069.1:0-3655 GCA_964467495.1 uncultured Candidatus Saccharibacteria bacterium
TGAGCCAAAGTTACTTCACATGGTTTTGGATTGCTTCCCCCACCAATAATGGCCACGTGAGAAGCAGTATGATGAGGTGAACGAAAAGGTCTCTCAACAACCAAGGTATCACTCAAAGCGCCGGTCATAGAATGAATTTCGGTGACCTCAAGCATATCGTCAAAAGATAGCGGCGGCAGGATGCCTCCGAGGGCTCGGGCGAGCATGGTTTTGCCGGTGCCAGGAGGGCCGTAGAGCGCTATATTATGCCCCCCTGCCGCCGCTATTTCCAGCGCCCGCTTGGCCGCTTCTTGCCCTTTAATATCGGCCAGGTCTAAAGAAATATTGTGTAGATTTTTTATTTGTTTTTTTGATTGGATTTTTAATTTTTGATTTATATCAGTATCATGAGCAATGTGATTTATTATTTCTGTTAAAGTTTCCGCTCCATACACAATAATGCCATCAACCAAAGCGGCTTCTGGCGCATTTTCTATCGGCAAATATATTTCTCTAAAACCCTTTTCTTTCGCCTTACGAGCAAAAGCCAAAGCCCCTCTGACCGGACGCAATCTTCCGTCAAGAGAAAGCTCTCCCAAAAATATTTTATCTTTGGAATCAAAAAGTATGTCCCCACTGGCCAGTAAATATGAGAGAGCAATAGCCACATCCAATCCGGATCCTTCTTTCCTGACCTCTGCCGGTGCTAAGGAAATAATTACTTTATGATTCTTTGATTTTGGAGATTCAAAACCGGAATTTTTAACAGCGGCGCTTATTCTGTCCTTGGCTTCATCTACTGCCTTGTCCCCTAATCCGACAATGGAAAAAGAGTTAAGACCTCTTGAAAGGTCCGCTTCTACATCAACGATATAAGGTTTTAACAAACTGGCCTGCGCACTGTGAACTTTCGCATAACTCATCTTAATTCATATGCGCTTTACATGTGCGGGCGGCTTGGTTGGCGATGAGGCGCTCTTCCTCTATCGGGTTGTCACAGACTTCACAAATCCCATACTTACCTTCTTCAATTTTCTTCAAAGCATCTTTAATCTCGTTGTATCTTATTTCCAGATCTTTAAGGACGGCAGTATTACCTTCGTACTCCTCTATCTTATCGGCTACTTCATTTTCATCAGCGCTATCAGCCCCGGTATCCGCTAGCTCGGCTTCCCAATCGGCTTTGTTGTCTGGGTTTTTACGTCCTACTTCATTCAATTCTCTCTTAACCAAAACCAGCTCTTCCTCAAGCTTTTCCTTAAAAAAATCTATATCCATGTCATTTTTCATATTTCTATTTTAACATAAAGGCAAATTTGTGGAACTTCATTAATTTTCATCCAACAAATTTGCCACCCTTTCTATTTGAGTTTTAATTTCCGGTATAAGCCCAGCCAATTCCGGGGTCTCCTCTGCATCATGAAGATCATTATCTAAAAATTCAGCGATATCCTCAAGATAATCCGAATCAGTAAAACCTGCATCCACGTAGAACATTGTTAATGCGAGATTTAATCGGTGCTCAGCCTGAGAATCTCCTTTGACTCTTGTTTCTTCTGCTGTCCTCCACTTATCAAATAACTCGTGCGCCTTCTTTACTTCAGGGTCACCCAAATCAAGTTTATCTGGATTAGTAATTCCTCTCTTTGAAAATTTTCTTGCCGCCTCAAGAGCCATTTCTCTGGTCGCTGGAGCTTCGAGGTTAGGGGGTTTATTCATATTCATAGTAGTAATAAATTATTTGATAAAATTATTCCACTTTATTAAACTCCTATTTTTAATTATAAAACAAATTGATTTTTAAAACAAAATGAGTGAACCGCGAGGTTCACTCAGTTCGGCACTTTTTCTGCCGCTAATTGTGTAGAACGTGACTGTGATGGCCATCAATACCAGAAGCAACACCAGAACCCATATCTGCCTAGCAAGACTCGATCGTCTAAACCAGGAGCTATTGAGTGTACGGAATAAGATTATGATCACTCCCAGTCCACACAGACAAGAAAGAGCAAGATAGATATTCACTGCAAAACCCCCTTACTTCCAGAGGTTAGCCAAATCTGACCAATCAAGAAGACCGATACCCACCATAAGAGCACCGAAAGCCCTATCACAAGCAAGATTTTGGTTTCGGGGCCTGCTTTGGGTCTTATTTGGAGATTTTTGATTGCATAAATGAGTAGCAGGATTGCTCCCACTCCACAAGCAATCAACAAAAAAATGGTACAATAGTACATGGTACTCAACGTTGGGGTAGGCATATCAGACTCCTTTCTTCTGCTATTACCCTACCACAAAACCTGCGATGTAGATATCTACGTAAGTGATTTTTCAGCTGTAAATACGCCATAAGTGGCTATTCTGTTAAATAACCCTTTTTGATAAAATGTAGAGAAGTTGTCTATGCCGATTCCAAGCTTCGATTTGAGGAACTCAATCGGATATGTAATCAGTCCATAACGGTAGAGTATCCGACTTGATTTTTTTATATTATCTAGTTTGTCATAAAAAATGATATTTTTAAAACCAGCCTTTTCTAAATCCTCGTGGAATCCTTTTTTTGTAGAAAGGTTTGGTACTCTCCAACCATCAATAAATCTTTTATAAATTTTTTCTTCTTTGGAGTTAAGGTTCTCTTTGATCAAGAATGCGTCAACCACAGCAATTTTCCCGCCAGATTTAATTACTCTATATGCTTCCTTCAAAAAATTGAGCTTATCATGTGCATAACAAATACATTCAATACCAAATACTTTTGAGAATGTGTTTTCTCTAAAATTGGTGTTGCAAAAGTTCTGTTTTGAAAAATTTAATAGGTGTTTAGCTTTAGATTCAGAAGTTGTCTTCTTTGCTATGTTTAGCTGGACATCTGACAATGTCACTCCTTCTACCTTGGCACCAGTATTTTCCGCAATGTAAATACTGCTACCACCTACACCGCACCCAGCATCAAGGACGACATCATTAGAATTTATATCCAAAGTATCCACAACGAATTTATCTGTATTTGTAATAGCTTCAGCTAAATTTTTAGTATTTTCATACCAAAATCCATAATGCAAACCTGTTTTAGACCAAAAAAGATTGTATATTCTTTGGTGAGTATTGTAATATTCAGCGATGAGTTCTTTTTTGATCATATTAGTTTTTAATAAAATCTATTATTTTACCCGAATATAAAGTTAGAGCCATTATAATACTAAAAGAATGTTCCATGGTGGGTATAGCGATATTGTGAACACCCTCTAAAATCGCCGCCTCAGATGGAACAAGTTCATCACCAAATAACGGTCGTATTGTGATAACCCTATTTTTATTCGCAGGTGATAATAATTGATACTTGCTTTCAAAAGTCTTCACTGACTCAAAAAATGAAAGGCTTTTCTTTGACCTGTTTTCCAAAGACCTGAATCCTTTTTGATTTCCTGTTCTCAATCTGCCACATATACTAACTGCTTTATTTACGACACCCTTTCTTTCCAGAAAAGCATTCAGGGCCAAACTTGCACCAGCACTGCACCCCACCAAAGAGACAGTATCTCCATTGCTTACGTATAAATCAATTTGTCCTAATAGCTTTTTCAATTTTTCGCTAAAAGTTTCTGTTGAATACCATTTTGCCAGATATACTACTGGTTCCAAACCATAACTTTTCCAATGATTAGTTGCCCATATA
>CAYXQM010000070.1:0-3624 GCA_964467495.1 uncultured Candidatus Saccharibacteria bacterium
ACCAACAATCAAACACTTCTGGTACTCGTTTAAGATCAGAACCGTCATCATCTACAAGTTCGATTTCATCAATATATGGCCTATGTAAATCAAGCTCATAATTTTCGTTATGGGGTAGAGGTATAAATGATAGTTCAAAAAATTCAGCTAGTTTTGGCCCGTCATTTGAATTTTCTTTTATTTCTTTTGCTTTTTCTAAACTAATTCCATCAGCTACCATTTGCAATGAAGAGACGACTCCACCATGACTCACTATTAAAATGTTTTTACCAGAATATCTTTTTTCTAAATCATACAAAAAATTTCCTGATCGACGATTCAAATTCAAAAGTGTCTCTCCTCCTTCTGGAGCTTTTTCAAATTTCTCTCCGGCATTTTCAAAAAATTTTAAATATTCATTCCAAGTTTTTCCTTCATATTTTTCTCCAGTTTTAAATTCTTCAATTTTTTCATCAAAAACAACATCACTCTCGCTTAAATCAAGGGCTTTACGAATAATTTCCGCAGTTTCTTTACACCTTTCAAATGGAGAAGAAATTACCAAATCAATTTTTTTACTTTTTATGTCCTGAGCAGCAATGGTTACTTGTCTCTTCCCTTCTTCAGTTAAATGAAAAACGTTTTTGGGATCAGAATTTATTAAATCTTTAACATTTTGTTCTGCTTCTCCGTGGCGCATCACAAAATATTTATTACCAGATTTTTTAATGTGTTTTTTTAACTCATCAATACTTCCGATAACAACCAGTTCCCCTTTATTATTTTCCCAAACAGGCAATGGCGCTCCCCAATATCGGGAACGAGAAATGGCCCAATCTCTAGCACCTTCTAGCCATTTTCCAAAACGCCCCTCCCCTATTTCTTTTGGATTCCAAGAAATATTTTTGTTTATTTTAGTTAATTTATCTTTTATCTGTGTTACTTTTATAAACCAAGAAGTGGTCGCGTAATTCAGAAGTGGAGTTTCGCATCGCCAACAATGCGGATATGAGTGAACCATTTTTTCTTTTTCAAAAAGAGTTCCTTCTTTAGCTAAGAATTTTATGATTTCGATATCAGCTTTTTGATGAGCTTGTCCTGAGGGATTTAAAGAATCATCTTTTGGTTTTACATCTTGTCCGGCAAAATCGGTTACTTCTTCTTTAAAAGTACCATCTATATTAACGTGCTGAATAAATGGTAAATTATTCTCTTTACCGAGATTCATGTCATCCTCACCAAAAGCTGGAGCGATGTGAACAATGCCAGTACCATCTTCTGTTGTCACAAAATCTCCATGATAAATTTTGAATCCGTTTTTTCTATTTTCTAATTCATCATTATCATAATATGAAAATAATGGAGTATAAGATTTACCCAAAAGTTTTTTACCGGAAAATTCTTCAACAATTTTATAATTTTCTTTCAAAACTTTTTCTGCCAAATCTTTTGCTATAATCAAAAATTCATTTTCTTTTTCTACTTTCACATAAGTGGTATTTTCGTTGACAGCCAAAGCGACATTTCCAGGCAAGGTCCACGGCGTTGTTGTCCAAGCCAGAAAATATGTTTTTTCTTCATCTAAAGATTTAAATTTTATATAAACCGAAATATCTGTGATATCTTTATAACCTTGATTAACTTCAAAATTAGAAAGTGTAGTCTCACAATGAGGACAAAGATGCATTGATTTAAAACTTTTATAAACTAATCCCTTATCGTATAAATTTTTAAAAGACCACCAAACCGATTCAGTATAAGTGGTGTCCATGGTTTTGTAATCGTTTTCCATATCCGCCCATCTACCAATACGTGGCATTATTTTTTTCCACTCGTCAGCGTAACGCATCACTGCATTACGCGCAGCAATGTTGAATTTTTCAACACCAAATTTTTCAATGTCTTTTTTTGATGAAAGTCCTAATTCTTTTTCCACTAAATTTTCTATTGGCAAACCATGGCAGTCCCAGCCCCATTTACGAAGGACTCTTTTCCCTCGCATAGTTTGATATCGCGGGATAACATCTTTGATTGTTCCTGGAAGAATATGACCATAATGAGGCAGCCCAGTGGCAAAGGGTGGTCCATCATAAAAAACGAAGTTGCCATTTGGCGCTTCTTTTTCAAGTGATTTTTCAAATATTTTGTTTTCCTGCCAAAATTTGAGTATTTCCTCTTCCTGTTGAGCTATTTTTGATTTTTCAGACATACAGAAAATATAACACCCTTAAGAGTTTTTTAAAAGATTTTCTACTTTCTTCTCTATATTCTGTTTAATTAAAAATTGGTTCCCATGTTTTAAAAGTCCACAATAAGAAGCAAGCCTGTTTAGATTTTCGCTTTCTTTTAGGGCTTTAGTGGCTCTTCTTTTGGTACTTGTTCTTAATACTCTGTGATTTGGAAAATGAACCCAACCTAGAAAATCAATTCCTGAAGCTAAAGTTTTAATAAAAAGTTTGTTTGGGTGAAGTATTAATTTTAATTCTTCATCAAGAAAACTAGCTATTTTAGGTACCAATTCCCAAAGATAATCTTTGTCTGTAAATAGAATTACAAAATCATCTGCATATCTTACGTAACACTTTACTTTCATTTTATGCTTTATCCACTGGTCAAACTTATTCATATAGATATTAACTAAAAGCTGGGAGGTTAAATTGCCTAATGGCAAACCTGCTCCAATTTTATTCTTTGTATTAAAACTTCCCATCACTTTTCCCAAAAGTTCTAAAATATAGCTGTCAGAAATATAATTGCTTAAAATATTTTTTAAAATTTCATGGTTAATACTAGCAAAACATTTTTTAATATCACCTTTTAAAATCCAGCATTGTTTTGTGTTGTTTTTGGAAACTTTGCCTCCAAAATCCCTGAAACGATTCAGGGCTTTGTGTGTTCCTTTGAAATTCCGGCAAGAGTACGAATCATGGATGAACAATCGGTCAAAATATGGATATAAAACTCTATAAACAGTATGATGCAAAAGTCTATCTCTAACAGATGCTTTATGTATATTTCTAGGTTTGGGATCGTTTATAGAAAAAGCAGTGTATCCGCCATGAGTATATGTTTTGTTTTTTAAGTCATAATGAAGCTCTGATATGTTGTGCGATAGATTAAGGGCAAATTCGGCGACATCTTTTTTATTTTTCTTACCCAACAAAAATTCCTGCCAAGCATCATAAAGATTTTTAACTGATATAATATCTTGGTAATCAATTTTAATTATATTTTTCATATGAATACCAATTTTACCCCCCCCCCGAGGATTACCACAAGTAATCCTCAAAGAAAAAGAATCTTATTGTCTTTGGCAAAAGTTGCATAGAGATTTCCCGAGAGTAGAGCGGCTTGGCATAGGGCAAAAGATTGAAAATTTATTTCTTTCTGTTTTGGAGTTGACTTTTTATTCTGTCTACTTGCCACCAGAACCTAAAATAATAATGCTTGGCAAAACCATATCCAGATTGGATGTTTTAAAGTTTTTTATTCAGCTTGCTTGGGAAAATAAATTGATTTCAACGGAACAACATATTGAAATCTCTCATAAATTGGAGGAAATCGGTAGGCAACTCGGTGGTTGGAAAAAAGGATTAGAAGCAAAACTAACAGCTCGAAATTAAATTTCGGGCTGCAAGAAATGAT
>CAYXQM010000071.1:0-3622 GCA_964467495.1 uncultured Candidatus Saccharibacteria bacterium
GTCTTCGGGTACACCTATTCTTGTCCCTACTTCATAAGGAACCAGTATAGCCACGATACCCTGATTGCCACTGCCTCCACTACTCATAACGGGCATATTTATACCGCCCATTCTAGCATCCGCCGCCGCTGATGTAATAATCTGACTGGAGGTAATAATGTCTTCTGACATAATCCCATCAGCCACCATCTTCTTTAGATTAGTCCCTACCCCAGCCATAGATAGCCCTTTTTTAGATACAGCAAGATTCATTGTTATGCCTTCACATAAATATGCATAGTCATTGTAATCTACTTCGTTTGCCAATCCTATTAGGTCTCCGATGCTTTTTGATTGAAGTATCTTTGAATACACCAACGGATCAGTATTATTGAAGTTTGTTATCTCAGTCTTGACCGCTTTTCCATTAACTTCAATAATTCTTGTGTTTGTATGGCTACCCATAATAGACACAGTGGCACTGCCATCATCTGTGAATACATGAACTTCTATATAAAGCATGTCCGATTCTAAATGGCAGACCTTTATTTTCCCCTCATCTACCATTGCTTTAGCTATTTTGAGCGATTCGTCATCGGTCTGGCTCAAAACCTCAAGTTGCAACTCGGGTTTCCCGCATACACAACCAAGGGCAGTAGCCATAGCAAGTCCTTTGGCTCCGTTTGTGTTAGGAATTGTTACCGCTCTACCGTTCTTAAAAACGGACGAACTTACAATTACTATAATTTTTTGAACTTGACCTCTAATTTGTTTACTAGCGATGCTTGTAGCCAAAGCAACTGCAATCGGCTCTGTACATCCCATAGCCGGCTTTACTTCATAACGCAGAACTTCTTTCAGTATATCCATCTCCAGGTTGTCAATCTGTGATAGATCAATGTATGCGACTGGCTGTTGGGATAAAGTTATCGTATTCATTGTATCCAACGGACAGTCATCCTCTAAACTACACTTCTCACACGCTCCATCTTTTCCGATACACATTTTTCTTCCTCCTAAATGTAAATAATGCCCCTGTTTGAAGTATTCCTTATTCAAATATTAATGTTCACACATTTTCACACATTTACACATTAACAAAAAAAATAACTCTGTCAAGTACCACTTAAGCAATTTATCCACAGATCAAAAAACAACAAAAAACCTTCTAAAAAAATAGAGGCGTAAAATGTAAAAAATTGAACGATCGTTCAATTTTTTGCATTTTTTATTTATCACTTAAATACTTAGGCCTACGGTAGTTTCTTCCAACTCCAAATACCATTGGGACTGCCTGCGCCAATTAAGCCCGTGTAAATGCGAACAGGTGAGGCATTGGGGTCAGTTACAGCTACGAGGTCAGCGGCCGAGTTGGTATCGCCGTTAAACCTGGCTACCTTAACCGTACCCGGGAAAGGGCTTTTTGATAATGCGTTAGCAACTGAAATAAGGTTAAGTTTAATCGTGCCCAGACCCTGGTGATAGAGTTTCAAATAACCCAAGGAAACTATTTCTGCAGGGACAATATCTACAGAACAAGCTAACGAATCATCTGTTGAAAGAATGGCTTGGTCACACCAATTACCCCCTGCAAAAACTCCGTCATTATCAGCGTAACAACCAATCATTAAATTAACGGCTGGAGAAACATCTTTTAAGTCAGAACAATTAACTGTTTTTGTTTCTAAAACCCAGTTATTGTTCCAAACTTGGGTGTTATCGTCGCACCAAAGATTGTCTCGCCAAGAACCATAGAGAGTGTTCCAAGCCCTTATTCCTCGGTAAATCCAGTTAGCCAAAGGATAGTCCGTGGCTCTATATTCGTAAGAGATGTTGAAGTTAGAACCAGGAGTGCAAGTTAAAGGGCAGGTCTCTGTGTCTCCGCCCGGCCAACGAACCTCACAACTGCCAATCGGGGGAGAATAATCAGCATCACAACAAGCGCAAACACCGCTTAAACAAACTGTATTATCAACGGCAAAGCTTTCAACTAAACCAGAACAGCTACCTGAGCCAGCACAGTAAGCAGAGTCTGTCCCAAGGTATCCTCTATTTTGACATTCTGAAACATCGCAAGATACTGTTGGCGGAGGCCCTCCTGTTGTGCAAACCCCCCAACTACAAGAACCACCGATAATATCACAGCACGCTCCCGGAGAGCTAATACAGCCCTCTACACCATTTGTATTCCCCGAACAAGCCCCACCTATAGCTTCTTCACACTGGCACCAATATTCAGGAAAACCCACATCACTACAATCAGCGCTTGTATACCAATAATTTTTATGAATATACATCGTATGAGTTAATCCAGAGGAACAACAAAAACTAGCAGGGATATTTTGACAACCACTTTTCCTACTGCCTGAAGCAACACAATAACCAACAGCGCCAGTTGTAAAAGAAGTAGGATTACAACTGGAACTATCTGAACAACATTCTTGATAACTTGTATCACTGGGACGAGGACTCGGCACGCCACAAGAAACTTCGCAAGCTGTTAAAGCAAGAACAGAATCTTTTATAATAAAAAAACTCACAAAACAAAAAAATACAAAAATTAAAGAAAAAATGATTTTTTTAAAAAAATACCTTGACATTTGTTAATTTTTATTCTTAAATAAAGTTAGTTACGGAAAAATAAATCTTTTTTAAGGTTTAACATATTCTATGTTAAATGTTTTAACATAGAAAATCTCTTTAAAAACTTTATAATAAGAAAACGGAGCGGAGGTTATCACAATGAGAAAATTTTTAGCTATCTCGGTTGTTGTTTTTATTATAACTCTTTCTTTCTTCGGGTGCAAGCCGGGGGAAAGAGTGACTTGGAACGGAGGTGAATGGGAATTAATCGCAATTCCTCAAACAGGAAGTGGAAAAGTTGCTTCCGTACTATGGCAAGGCGAAAAATGCGATTTTTCACCATCACCAACATCTAAATTGGCTGACTTGTCAGTTTATTCTCTCTTAATAAGAGAGGGTGTCCAGTGCTCTTCATTGTCTATTCCCTTTAAAACTAACGGGGGAGCTGAAATCCAATTTTTTGCAGGGTCAAACTTGCCAAAAGATTGGGCGGTTTCTACCAAAAAGGATAGTTACTTAGGCCAAATTGTCCAGATGTCTGGTCCAAAAACAGAAACACTGGCTGGTGAAGTTCTAACTATTCTTGATAGGGGGACACCTAGATTAATATTCGAATGGATTGACGGGTGGACATTTAATGTCGCTAAGAAAACAGAGCTTGTTTCTGTTGGAGGGGCGGTTTGGCAAGCAGATTTCAATTTAGTTGCCAATTCCCCAATCTCTGAAGTTGAAATAAACTGGACAACAACTAACGCAAGGGTTTTGTGTGCTATGTTGGGCGACTTTTTCCCAGTATATCCCTGGTTAGAAGAAGACCCTGCCCTACCCGCCCAAGGCAGTGGTAAGGTAACTGTCTATAATATGTGGGCAAAATACATTGGCCCAGCTCCAGTGGCTGCGCCAAATCGCTTCCAGCTTCTATCTCAAAAAGAGGTTGGTGGGGATAATTTCATAGAAATTTTGTTTGATGGCAAAAAATATTCAGGCAAAATACCTAATGTAAACCCACCCAAAGAGGAAAAACAAGCAACAACATGGGGAAGCATCAAAAAAAGGTAAT
>CAYXQM010000072.1:0-3608 GCA_964467495.1 uncultured Candidatus Saccharibacteria bacterium
AGCTCCCAAAAAATTTGGATGTTACCGGTAAAAAATAAAAAAAGGCTCTTAAGAACCTCGGAAAATAATGCTGAGGATATTAAAAAAAATAATTCCAAAATCTGTCTTTGAATTTTTCCAACCAATTTATCACTATGGTTGGGCTGTTTTGGGAGCTTTGATCTATAGATTTCCTTCTAGAAAATTGGTTGTGGTTGGAGTTACAGGAACCAAGGGGAAAACCACTGTTGTGGAATTAGTGAACACCATTTTGAAAGAAGCTGGTTTCAAAACGGCCACTGCCAGTACTTTGCATTTCAAGATTGGTGATAAAGAAAGAAGAAATCTTTTTAAAATGACTATGCCGGGACGATTTTTTATGCAAAAGTTTCTACGTGATGCAGTGAGAGCCGAGTGTACCCACGCGGTGATAGAAGTAACCAGTGAGGGGGCTAAGCAGTTTCGTCACAAATTTATATATTTAGACGCTCTTATTTTTACCAATCTAGCACCGGAACATATCGAATCCCACGGCTCTTATGAAAATTATGTAAAGGCTAAATTAAGTATCGCCAAAGGACTGGAAAAGCCTTCGAGAAAAGTCTGGCCGAACGAAGCCCTGCGCAGAATGACGCAGGGTGGGAGTGAGGAGACCCGAGGACTTTTTGAGAAGACTTTTCCAGTCCTGATAGTCAATACTAATGACAAAGAAGCAGAAAAGTTTTTGACTTTGAATATAAAAAATAAAATCCCCTACTCCTTAAATGACGCTGCTGGAATAAAAGCTGATGAAAAAGGATGTTCTTTCCAAATAGAAAAATTTGTTTTTCATTCTAAATTGCCGGGCATTTTTAATGTTTCCAATATTTTAGGGGCCATAGCTTGCACCCAACATTTCGGTATTTCCTTAGAAACTATAAAAAAGGGGGTTGAGAATTTGGAATTTGTCAGAGGCAGAATGGAAAAAATAAAAGAAGGACAGAATTTTGACCTCGTAGTTGATTACGCCCACACTCCAGATTCTCTGGGGGCGGTGTATGAAGCTTATCAAAAACAAAAATATCATCTGATCTGTGTGTTGGGAAACACCGGTGGAGGACGCGACACATGGAAAAGAAAAGTGATGGGGGGCATTGCCGATGAGTATTGCAGTCAAATTATCCTAGCCAATGAAGACCCTTACGATGAAGACCCGATGAAAATTTTGGAAGATATCAAAAAAGGGATTAACAAGAAGCCGTGCGAAATCATTATGGATAGAAGAGAAGCGATTCAAAACGCAATACAAAAAGCTTTAGTCCTTCAAGAAAATCAGGGTGATAAATATAAAATTGCTGTACTAATTACCGGGAAAGGAACTGATCCTTATATCATGGGCACCCACGGCACCAAGCAAGAATGGGACGACGCCACCGTCGCCCGCGAAGAACTCCAAAAAATTTTAAAAAAATAAAATTATGCCGGAATTGCCGGAAGTACATACAATCGTTACTGATTTGAAAAAGCTTATTCCAGGGTTAAAAATCCTGAATATTTGGACTGATGTCCCAAAATTTAAAAAAATAAAAAAAGAAGTTGTTGGGAGAAAGATTTTGAAAGTGGAGCGTCGAGGGAAAAACATATTGATAGGCCTGGACCTTGGTCGCACAATTCTCGTTCACCAAAAAATGACGGGGCACTTGATGGTTGGAAAATGGAAATTGGAAGATAAAAAATGGAAAAGTGCTTTGCCCGGACCGATACGTGATGATCCGGAAAATCGTTTTATTCATCTTTTGCTTTTCCTTTCAAACGGCAAGCAACTAGCTCTCTGCGATATGAGAAAATTCGCCAAGGTTGTTGTTCTCCAAACTGAAAATATTCCAAAAGAATTTGAACGAATGGGGCCAGAGCCATTTGATAAAAATTTTAATTTTAAAAAATTCTACAAAATTATAAAAAACAAAAATGGCAAAATTAAAACAGTGTTAATGGACCAAAATGTTATCGCCGGTATTGGAAATATTTATTCTGATGAAATTCTCTGGTTGGCCGGCATACACCCACTTACAAAAACTTCTGATCTAAAAGAAACTGAACTTAAAAAAATATATAAATCAATAAAACCTGTTTTGAATAAAGCGATTAAGGCCCGCGGAAGTTCTTATATTGACTACCGCGACGCGCAAGGTAAAAAAGGTAAATATCAAGAAATGCAAAATGCCTACGGACTCAAGGGGAGAAAATGCAAAAAGCACGGCTGCGGTGGTATAATAGAAAAAATCGTAGTTGGAGGAAGAGGTGCTCATTTTTGCCCGAAACATCAAAAAAAATACTAATAAAATGAAAGACGTCAAGGAACCAGTAGTCATACTTATAGTGCTTTTTATTCTAATGGGTTTTGCTTATGGTCCGCTTAAAAAAGCCAAGGAAAATGGTTCTTCCCAAAATGCTTCCTCGATCGGGACTAAAACAGTTACCGATAATAAAGACGTTGCTGAAAACATAAAAGACATTAAGGAAGGAGTGAAGGATTTAGGGGAAGACTTGACCCAGATGATAGAAGAGAGTAAGCGTTCCCCTTATTATGACAAAATAAGGATGTCTAATATATCGGGACTTCAAGGTAATGATCCTGGCCGTGAGTACATGACCCTTTCAACAAATCTAAAAAAGGGCGAGAGCGTAAAAATAACAGGATGGTATCTAAAAAGTGAGGTTACCGGATATTACGCGGCCATAGGCAAAGCGGCTTTTTTACCCTTCCCTTTCACCAAAACAGAAAGTGATGTGATTTTGCAACGCGGCGATAAGGTTTATCTAACCAAAGGTTTTTCTCCTATAGGCATATCTTTCCGCACAAACAAATGCACTGGTTATTTTGAAGAAAACAGAACTTTCGTTCCGAGCTTATCTTTGCAATGCCCACGTCCCAAAGATGAAAGCTTGCCTCAATTTTCCTCCAATCTTGACAGGGATGATGAGTGCATCGATATTATAAAAAGAATTCCCCGATGCCGGACCAAAGATAGTGAGTTCATCAGAGATTTGCCGGATACAGTCAGTCAGACTTGTAAAAATTACATAACCGAACAGATAAATTACAACTCTTGTGTTTCTAAACATTTGGGAGATCCAGATTTCCCCGGTAATGAATATAGGATTTATTTAGGCAAATTTGGCCCCCTCTGGCGAAAGCAACGCGAGAAAATAAACCTCCACGACCAGAACGGTTTAATTGTAGACACCATTGAGATAAAATAACTCACCCCTCACTTCGTGTAGCCCTCTCTTAAATTAAGAGAGGGAGAAAAGTATAATTCCTACTGCTACTGATACATTGAGAGATTCTTTCTGCCCTTTCATAGGGATTTCAACTATTTGATCGCAGAGTTTTAAATCTTCTTTTGATAATCCATCTACTTCATTACCAAAAACGAAAGCTAGATTATGGGTGTTAGGTTTTAATTTATAGTTCTTAAAATTGATTGCTTCTTTGTCTTGTTCTATCGCAACAATTTTAAAACCTTCTTTTTTTAATCCTTCGACAGTTTCTTCTAAGCTATCTTTTTTTTTCCATTTTACAAACTTCTCTGCTCCTAGCGATGCTTTAGTTAAACCTCTATTCCCCCTACCGAACCTGTCAATTG
>CAYXQM010000073.1:0-3594 GCA_964467495.1 uncultured Candidatus Saccharibacteria bacterium
AGGCATAAAGATATTGCTCTGCATTACTGCCGTTATGGGGCGTTTAATTATGCGGGGTGTCAAAAATATCGAAGGGCTTATCTATTTTCAGGATATGTCGAAGGAAGTATCCGAACAAGAGTGGGAAAATTGGAGGGATTTTGGCATTAAAGCAGTAAAAGACACGGGCTCCCCGATAATCATGTCCCTCAGCGGAAGGGAAATTCAGGGTTGCTACCAGTTAATTAATGTTTTTGACGAATTGAATGTTGACGCTTATGAAATCAACATTTCATGTCCTCATTCAGGGTTGCTTAATGGCAATCTCAATATAAACGATGGGCACCTTCTCGCCGTATTAAAACAAATCAGACTCACAACTGAAACACCGGTCTGGATTAAGCTATCTTATTCGCCGTTTATTGCTGAAATGGCGAAAATAGCAGAAAGTGAAGGGGCTGATGCAATCGTATGCACAAACACCATCGGACCAGGAATGATTTTGGACATTGAAACCTCTAAGCCTAAATTAGGCATAAAGGGCGGGAGAGGCGGACTTTCGGGAAAGGCTATCTTCCCAATTGCACTTGGGTGTGTCTACGAAATATCTCAAGCCGTGAAAATACCTATAATAGGAGTGGGTGGGGTATCTTCTGCAGAAGATACCATCCAAATGTTTATGGCGGGAGCCTCAGCCGTTCAGCTTTACACAGCTCCTGCACTAAAAGGATCTAAAATATTCAAATCAATAGTGGAAGGATTGGAAAACTTCTTCTTGCGACATCCCCAATACTCCTCCCCTTCCAGCTTAGTAGGAGTTTCACATCAATGGGCCAAAGAAAATCAATTCTCATCTCCGCGACCCGATGTCATTGCTGAGAAATGTGGGGGTTGCAAAAAATGCTATAATAGCTGTAATTTTGGTGCTATAGAATTCAAGCAAACAAAAAGCAAAACTATCGCTGTTATTAATGAAAAATGCGTTGGATGCAATGTTTGTGCAGATATTTGCCCACCAAAATATAAAGCTATCCAAGCTTCTTATTGAAGGAGAAGTTATGAAGCAAAAAAAACCGAAAATCTTCACAATTTCGATTTATTGCTCTGGCTGTGGAGCTTTTCTTTACAAATATCAGAAAGAAGGCCCCGGCTCGCTGGTAAAGTGTTACACCGACAGAATTATCGAAGACCAAACCAAGGGCGATCTAAAATGCCCGTCTTGCGAGCAACAGTTTGCCCGCCTGGCCAGAATACATAACCGGCCAGCTCACAAAATCATTCAAGGTAAAGTTTCTATAAAAGGCCACTATAAAAAGTGAGCCAAGATGCTTTATCCCTTCTACAAAAAAGGGCAACCTAACGGCTGTCCTTTTCTTATATGCCGAACCTATTCTTAAAATAGTCTTCGCGATAATTAATAAAATCAAAAACTTCGTTTACCTCATTATTTAATAATTGCACATAGTCAAAAAATTCTTTCTCACTAAATAATCTCAAGCCAAGTTCTTGACACACCTCTTTTGTCTCTCTTATTGCATTCTCTTTATTATCGCTATCTTTGATTAATTTCTCGGCCTCAAAGTAAAAACTATGATTAGGCACTTCAACAAAAGCGAATTCCACCCCCTTATAATCATATACCCTGCTCTTCCTAACGCATAAAACACCTTCTGTAAGTCCAATTATGCCAAATATTTGAACTAACTTGTCAAAATCTCCCTTATTAGCAACTACAGAAATTTCCTTTCTTGCTTCTTCTCCTCCCCACTTGCCAAGCTTAACGATTATCTCTGGAATACCATTCGTTGACCTTAAACGAACATCTTTTTCTCTTTCCTTTATGCCATCAGATGTATAATCAATTAAAACTCTATCTTTACTTGTTTTAAATTTGCCGTTTTGAGAAAGAAATTCTTCTACTTTTTTAACATCTTCAATAGAAACCGGACCCCTTAATTCGACTTCTATATTTTTCTGTCCACTATTATTTATCATAAATTCTTAAAAATATTTGTTTAATAAACATTGTAGCATAACATCCGGTAGGCAAAAAGAAAGAAACTTTAATCTGATATTTCCCTTTATGAAATTCGTCTCTTGATATATCTAGGGGGAAAACCGTTGTTGTAACAATTAAATTTCTCGTAAACTTTTCTTTGAGTGCTGAGAATCTTTTCTCAACAAAAGAATAACCATCAATCGAAAATAAATTAGAGATATTAAAATTTAGAGAAATTGGCAAAAATAATTTTCCAACATTCTTAAAATAATATTGCCTGGCACCCTTACCCCTCTTAATAAAAGCAGAAGCCTGGCCATTCCATAAAAAACTATTATATGATGCAATCAAAAAAGAAACTTTTTTTGAATTAATAGTTTTGAAAAAATGTAAAAACTTATTCTTATTATTCTGATGTTTTCTAAAAAAGCTATGGTCAATGGGTTTGTCATTAGTTTTTTCGAAAAGCGAAAATGCCCCCTCCCATTTCCCTTCAACAATGGCCTTACCCACCAAATAAGTGCTAAATGAACTGCCCGGCAAACCAAACCTTTGACTATCATAGTAGTTCACAAAAGGGATAAATCGGTTTTTCTTGCAAAAATTTAATACCTTTTCCGCTGTGTTTTTATCTAAATTGCGAACAATTATATTGAAGATATTACCATGTAACATTCTTGTGCTAAGGCCTGCATTGCCATAGCCAACAATCCTCTCAATCTCTATATTATCTTTTTTGTGACTACTATTAAAAGCAATGATGTCTTGAATAGATAAAATCTTCTTAATTGAAAAAAGTTGATGCGTAACAGCATCCTCGTCTTTTAAACCCTCAAATCCTAAATCACCAGGTGGTACCCTAAAAAATTTAGCCATTTTCTCTGAGGAATCGAAAGTATTAATTCCTTCTTTCTTCAGCCAAAAATAAGTAAACTTGGATTTCGTTTTGGGCAACAATGCAGGCATCAAAGGAACCTCGGTCACCTCAAAGTCTCTATTCTTAAATTTTAATTCATAAGATGGGTCCATAAGTTATCTTCTGCAATTCAAACATTTATTAATTTAATACTTTTTTAGACTTTTTACAACCAAAAAGTTCTAATCCTACTTGAGAATACCGTCTCATTATCAAAAAAAGAGTATAATAAAAATAAAAAAATCTATGGCTAACAAAGAAAACTTTTCGTTTAAAAAAGATAAATACAAGAGTGCTCGCGGGGGTTATTCACGGCTACTGAATGTTTGCTGTCGCAAGTGCGAGAGCGTTATTGTTGTTTATCAAAAAGATGGCCCCGGCAATTTACGGCGATTATATTTTGATAGAATATTTAGACCTGAAAATCTGAATGGCTTGCGAGTTCTAAATATAGAAAATGTTCCTGAACTAAAATGCGAAAAGTACGATAGAGTACTTGGCACGCCTTATATCTTTAAAAGGGGGGAGCTTTACGCTTATATCAAGACGTTGAGTGAGTAGTATAAAAGGTTCGAATTCTGCTCGGGGTATAAACAAAAAGCCCTTATAAATAAAGGCTTTTTATTGGTGCTCCGGTGGCAGGATCCTTCGGCAAGCTCAGGATTTTTTCCTGCCACGAAAACCATCGACAGATTCACGA
>CAYXQM010000074.1:0-3468 GCA_964467495.1 uncultured Candidatus Saccharibacteria bacterium
GATGATGAAATTATTCCGGAATCTGAAATTGTCTCTTCTTTTCTTGAACACCTGAAAGATGTTTCCGATGAATATAAGCAAGATGAGGTTTTAACTCGTTGGCTTTCTATGTCTAAAAATATTTCCAAAAATCCTTTGGGCGAATGGGGTAAATCAAAATCTTCTAACATAAAAACTAAAGGAGTGCGCGATTACGCTTATCTTATTTTGCGTAAACATGGCTCGCCTATACATTTCCGCGAAGTAGCTAAACTTATCAGCGATGTTTTCAAAAAGAAAGCTCACGTAGCCACTACCCACAATGAACTTATTAAGGACCCTCGTTTTGTTTTGGTTGGCCGCGGACTTTATGCGCTTAAGGAGTGGGGCTATTCGACTGGCGTCGTCAGAGATGTTATTCGAGATATTCTCAAGAAGCACGGGTCTCTTTCTAAGGAAGAAGTTTTGGATAAAGTTATGAAAGAAAGATATGTCAAGACTAATACTGTTGTAGTCAATCTCCAAAATCCTAAATATTTCAAGAAAAACAAGGAAGGAAAATACACAATTGTGTAAATTGCAGTTCTCTTTATGATATAATTAGAGCATGTTGGATTTTATTCCACCAGACATTTTAGCTAGTCTCATTACCGCTTTTAAATATATTTATATTACTCTGCCGTTCTGGTTGCCGGCCGTTTTCTTGGCGATGCTCTTTAACGCTTGGGTTAGTTATAAACGGGCAGACTATTGGAATAACAAGCTAGGTTCAGTGGTTTTGGAACTCAAATTGCCACGCGATATCTATAAATCACCTTTAGCTATGGAACTGGTGCTTAACCAGATGCATCAAACGGCTGATGAAAGTAACTGGTACTGGAAATATCAAAGAGGCCAAACTCGCTCGTGGTTTTCGTTGGAGGTAGCTTCTTTTGGTGGAGACATTCGTTTTTATATTTGGCTCCGAAAGAAATATCAAGTTGGTATGGAAGCTCATCTGTATTCTCAATATCCGGGGGTAGAAATTCACGAAGTTGATGATTACACCAAACCTTTTTATTTTGACCCCGCCAAACACAAAATGACTGCTGTTCAATGGAAACTTGGTGAGCCGGACCCATTTCCTATAAGCACTTACGTTGATTATGGATTGGATAAGGACCCTAAAGAAGAATTCAAAGTAGATCCTCTAATTAGCCAATTAGAATTCTTAGGTTCTTTGAAAAAGGGGCACAACTGTTGGATTCAGATTATTGTTCAATCTCATAAAAAAGCCAAAAGATTTGCTCCTTCATGGAAAGAATTCAGAATATTTGAAGAATATGATGACTGGAAACTTGAGGCAGAAAAAACGATAAAAAAAATTAGAGAGGAAGCTACAACAAAATATATTGATGAGAAAGGCATTGAACACTCTGGTTTCCCAAATCCTACTAAAGGTCAGACCGAAAAGATTGCTGCTCTTGAGCGTAGTGTTAATAAATATGGTTTTGATGTCGGTCTTCGTTCAATGTATTTTGCCGATAAAGATATTTATGACAGCTTTTATTTGGGGGGAATGCTAGGAAGCTTTAAGCAGTATGGAGCTTTAGGTTTTAACAAATTTGATATTAATGGTTGGCATATGGCATATAGCAATCCATGGATGGATTGGTGGAAAGGAAAACCTGAGAGGCTTGGAACTATGGCTATGGAAGAATATAAATTGCGCAGATTTTTCTTTTCACCTTACGTGGGTAAATGGTTTTATGCTAAACCATTCGTTTTAAATTCTGAAGAATTAGCCACTATTTTTCACTTACCCGGAGCTACAGCGGCTACTCCGACTCTTGGTAGAGTACCTTCCAAAAAATTTGAAGCCCCTTCCAATCTGCCAATATGAAAATCTCAAATCTTAAATTAAAAATCCTAAATATAAAAAAGGGAATTTTGTTGGAATTAAACTATCTGCGCGATCGAATGATAGTGCATCCGAAAGTGATTATGTTGCGCCTGCGTATTTTTAAGTACTCTCCCTTCTTAAGTAAAAATTTTTTTCAGATAGCTTTGGTGGTGGTGATTATTTTTTCGTTTTTTATAAGTTTTTACGCGTTTGATTGGAGATCTCCGCGACCGTTTCCAGACCATGCCCTAATCACTATCGAGAGGGGAGAATCTCTCTCCGAGATTGCTCAATCTTTTGAAGATGGTGACGTTGTTCTTTCGGGTGGTTGGTTAAAATTTTTTATAATACTTTTAGGTGGAGAAAAAAAGGTGGTGGCCGGTGATTATTATTTCCCGGAACCCAAAAGTGTTTTCGGTGTGGCCAGAATGCTTCACAAAGGCAGTTTCGGGCTCATTCCTCTGAAAGTAACTATTCAAGAAGGTCTTTCCTCTTACGAAATGGGAGCTTTGTTAGAAAAAAATTTACCGAATTTCTCATACAATGATTTTATAAGCGAGGTTGATAGGGGTGATTTTGAGGGTTATCTTTTCCCAGATACCTACTTTTTTATGCCAAACACTAAAGCTGGTGATGTCATTCTTAATATGCGGGAAAGTTTTGCTCGTGAAATCAAACAATATGAAGAAGACATCTTAAAATCGGGAAAAGACATTGAAGACATTATTATCATGGCCTCGATAGTAGAAGGTGAAGCCAATGGTAGTTTAGAGTCAAAAAGAATAGTAGCCGGCATTTTATGGAAGAGATTACGATTGGGAATGCCTCTGCAAGTGGATGCTCCTTTTAGATATTACAATGGTAAACATTCTTACACCTTGACTACTGAAGACTTGAAAGAAGACCATCCTTATAATACTTATGTAAATAAAGGCCTACCTCCAACGGCTATAAGTAACCCTGGCATCGACTCCATACGAGCGGCCATTGCCCCAACTAATACCGACTATTTATATTTTATGTCTGACAAAAAAGGCAATATGTATTATGCCAAAGATTTTGAAGGTCATCAGAGAAACAGAGAAAGATATTTGAGATAAAGCCAAAAAAATTGTAAAGTGCGAGGGTGAAAAATGTGAAAAACAAATCAGTATTTGTGGGGCTTTCGGGCGGGGTGGATTCGGCGGTGAGTGCGGCTTTGCTTAAAAAACAAGGGTACGATGTGACCGGGGTTTTTATAAAGGCTTGGACTCCCAAGGGTTATCCTTGCGCCTGGAAAGAAGATAGGCGAAGCGCTATGAGAGCGGCGGCTGTTTTGGATATTCCTTTTATTACGCTTGATCTGGAAAAGGAATATAAAAAAGAAGTAGTAGATTATATGATAGCCGAGTATAAAAAGGGGAGAACGCCGAATCCAGATGTAATGTGTAATAAAGAAATAAAGTTTGGATATTTTTTAAAATTTGCTTTAAATCGGGGGGCTGATTTTGTAGCGACTGGTCATTATGCAAGAATATCGCACCCGAAGCTGCCCAGAAAAGATTCTCTTAAAAAGTCCTCGGATCTTCTCGCTTCGCTCAGCCAGACTTTTCTCAAGAACTTTTCTG
>CAYXQM010000075.1:0-3444 GCA_964467495.1 uncultured Candidatus Saccharibacteria bacterium
TTTTCGTCTGTTGTTGATTGTAGTAGCCCAGCTTTTGCTTCTGATCCACCTTTTAAGGTGAACTGGAGGTAACCGGCAAACAGTCCTGCTTTTTTCAGTTGAATAGCGACAATGCTATTATACGGAATGGTCTTGTCTCCACGCAACAGACCACTCTGCAAAAACCCCCTTATTCCTCGTTTGATGATTGCATTAGCATCAGTAAGAATTAGTGTTCCATTATATCCCTTAAATTCTTTTTGATTTATATTTTCCATATTTTGAATAGATTTTACTTATAATTTTGTTAAGCATTTATATTCTTATTATACTTTACAATTCTTTACATAACAAGAAAGTTATGCACTCCTTTTTAATTTGAAAGGTTCAAATTCGTTCAAAGATTTTTCAATGTCTTTTATAAATCCGTGTGTAGGCGTTATAAAAACCTCATCATCAAGTTTTTCTAAATATCGCTCTACTGTTGCCCAATTGTGCTTTGGTTCGTAGTTTTTAGTAATATTTTTTAGTCCCCTGATGCCTTCTTCGTCTTTGCAAAGAATAAGCAGCCCAACAATCGCTATAGCTTTCCTAACTTTCATTTTTGGATACTTTGCTAAAATTGTTTGTAGAATCTTTTGAGGATTGTTAGTTGTGCTAAAGAGAAACAGGTTCTTATTAAAAAACTTATTCCAATAAAGCAAAAGTATTGTTTGGCAGAGTTCTTTTTTGAAAATGTTTTTGAGCAGGGGAGTATCTTTAAAGCCAATACCTCTCAAGACTTCTTTCATTTTTTTAATATTGCTTAGCCTGACCTCAAACCTTAATAACTCAATATCTCTTTTTTCCTTTTTTATACGATTAAACAACGATATTTGCCTTTCTTCTTTATTTTCTTCTAGTGCCCTTTTAGGCGGTTTATTCAGGTCGTTTATCTTGTCATAAAAGACGCAAGAATGGCGATTGGAATAGATCTGTAGAGCTTCTCCCGCGTTCCTAAAGCTGATTTTTTCTAAATCAAGTAATTTGCTCGGGTTTATCTTGTTCAATTCTCTTATGGCAAAACTGGAAGTATAGCCCCTGCTTAATTGAATATTTTTTGAAGGATGAAATCCTAAAACTTCCGCGTTTTCAATTTCTTCTGAAAACAATCTTATTCCCATTATCAGCATTGTTTTTTGGAGTTTGTTAATTAAGCTTTCAAAGTCCGATTCTTCTAATTCATCTAAATTATTGCCGAATAACAATTTGGGAGCAGAAAATTCTACCTTCAAATAAAGCTGTCGTCCTCTCTTAATAACGGTTAATCTTGGAAGATAGCCATATTTTTTCTTGTCTGTTTCGGTAGGATTGCTGACACATTTGAAAAAGCCCATCCTTTCGTTGATATTAACTGTTGATGGTTTAAATCTATTATGTTCAATTATTGAAAAATAACTTATTGGGATTTGTGAAATTAGCGTGTCCAACATTTCATTACATCTTTTAGCTTTAATTTGTTAGTTTAAGATTTCTTCAGCTTTTGAAATTATTGCCTGCTCAATCGCTTCGCTTGTTCTCCGATTGATTGGGTGATAGATGTTTATATTCTTATTCCCGACTTTTTTGGTAGGGTAGGTGATTCTGAAACCGCTCCTATCTAATTTTTTATGTATTCCAATAGAACCTAAATAAAAGCTGTTGTCTAAAAGACAACTCCCAAAAGCGATCAAGCCATTATTAGGTTTTATCGGCAGTATTTGAATCTCTGTTATTTTCATATTGTCCAATGTCAATTTTTTTTCTTAAAGCTATTTCAAAAAGCAAATTAAAAAAGCCAGACAAGTTCTGCCTTGCTTCTAATCTCTCATTTTTAGTCATTACTTCTTTTTTTTGTTCCTCAAGCATAAAAATAACCTGACTTTATATCAGGTTATCAAATACTTGCTTTAAGACAGCTTAAGACGGTTTTAAAACCCTAAATATATTTCGGGTTTATCTTGAGTGATTGGTTTGTTGTAATAAAAAAACCTTTTGTTCCTGTTTCTATGGCCACTTTTTGGTTTATTTGGTAGGTAGCGTTGTAGAATTTTTTGTCTGGTGGTGGCGTTTCTGTATCGTATATCTCGGCTATTTCGGAGAAAAACCATTCTTTGCTGAGCTCAAATTGATTTTCAAAGATTATTTTTAATAGGTGATACTGATTGCTGAATTTTTTAACTTTTATTTGTTTATCATTAATTTTTAGAACACCCTTGTCTTTGTCAAAAGACGCTTTGAAATCTGTTTTTCCGTTCGTTGGATCTCCGATTTCTTCTGTGTTTAATTTTTGGATTAAATAATTATGAATTCTTGTAGCGTAGAGCTTGTAATTGTCTCGTTTAAAATTCTTTTTTCTAAACTCATTTAGAGAAAAATAAGTTTCTCTTTTATGAGGATGTAAAGAAAAGAAACGATTCTCGCCGTCATTTTTTATCGTTTCCATTTCATCAAGAAGCCCCACGTATTCATCAATATCTCTTTTGTGTTCCTCAAGAAAGCTTAAATATTCTTTGCCCGAATATATTACTCTAAAAACAAGTTGTAATTTTTCGTAAGCTCCCCACAATTCTGTTTCTTTCTTTTCGTGCAATTCCGAAGATTTAGCCATTCTTATCAGTAATTTTTTAGATAATCCATAACGAGGATAGTTTTTAGCAAAATCTTCTTCACTATCAGAAAGGGCTTTAATTAAGTTTCTTAGACCTTCGTCTAATCGTGATGACTTATAATGGTTTGGGCTTATCTTTCCTTTTTCGTAATCGTCTAATTTAGACAACGCCTCCGATAATCCTTCTTTAGCAATTTTTTCATTCTTGATTATTTTTAAGAGATCCCTTTTCAGCTTTAGAAGTTCGGTAACTGCTTCTTCCTCAAGTTTGTCTATAATTTCTATTCGTTTTAACTTGCTTTCTTTGGTTCTTTCCAAAAGCAAATGCGGTTCAGATGTTTCGTTTATGAATTTGACATAATCGGCTAATCCTACGAAAAAGTTCCAGTCCCTTTCTTGGTTTATAAAGGATTGGTATTGTTTTTCTAAAATTTCAATTACATTTTTCATTACTTTTTTGATGTTTGTTTTAGATTAGCTTAAAACAAAAAGGGGCAGAAGTAAATCATTGTTAAGTTGATGATTTTTTGAAAAAACATTATATTCTGGTAATATGATAACAAGGCTTTGTAATTATAATATTATTAAGCATTTAACTTACTATTATGATTGTTAAACAAAAAAGAAAAATCAGAGCTTTAGATGTGGCTCTTTTTTTTATTAAGAAGGGGATAGACGATAATAATCCAATAACGAACAAGCAATTGCAAAAGCTTGTCTATTACGCTCAAGCTTGGTCGCTTGTCCTTAACAAAGAGAGGCTTTTTGATGAGCGAATAGAGGCTTGGGTTCATGGTCCTGCTATACCCATCTTGTACAAAGAATTTAAAGAATTT
>CAYXQM010000076.1:0-3373 GCA_964467495.1 uncultured Candidatus Saccharibacteria bacterium
TACCATCTATAAGTTGGGAATCTCCTGGTGCTCCCAAGGTTAAAGCTGAAAAGATATGAGTGCCCCCTCTGTAAAAAATACCTGAACCGTGAAGAACCGGCGACATTCTACCGGCTTGGGCAAAAAGAGGTCGTAATTCGTCAAATCCTCTGCCGTCAATTCGTTTGTTTTCTTCAAGAGAAATCTTGTGGACGAAATCGTTTATTGCTTCGTGGAACAAATTTCTAGGCGCTCGGAGTTCTTTCTCGTTCATATCGGGGAATTTTTCTGTAAGTAGAGTAAACCACTCGTCTTCTAAGGCATAAATTTTTTTCTTGCCAGCTTCTCCTACAAGATTCGGGAGTTTGGGGGCAATTTTTTCTTCAAAAAGTTTTCTTATTTCTTCCGGTATTTCGTGAGTTGGTGTCGATAATTTAGTTTTACCTAATTCTTTTATTATTTTTTCCTGAAACTTTTGCAACTTATCCAATTCTTCAGAAGCTTTCTTCAGGGCTTTCATTAAAACTTCTTCGCTAACTTCGTTAGCCCCTACTTCAATCATGTTTATTGTACCGTCTTTACCGCAAACAATCATATCGAGCTCATATTTCTCTCTAATTTCTGGTGACGGATCATCTTTGCCGTTTCTAACCGCGTAAGTTGGGTTAATAGTAAATTCATCACTATCTTTTAATTTCCCAATTCTTACCGCCGAAACTGGCCCATTCCAAGGAATTTCCGAGGTGCCTAGAGCCAAAGAAGAAGCTACTACTCCCAAAATATCTGGGTCATATTGGTCTAAGGAAAGAATAGTAATAACTACTTGCACTTCGTTGCGCATGCTTTGATCGAAGAGCGGACGAATGGTTCTGTCCACCGCTCTTCCTGAAAGCACGGCTTCGTCGCTGGGCCTACCTTCTCTCCTCATAAATCTGGAACCCAAAATCTGGCCCGAAGCATAAAATCTTTCTTCGTATTCGACTGAAAGAGGGAAATAGTCTGCCTCTTTTTCTCCTTTGGACATTACCGCCGTGGCTAACACCACAGTTTCCCCTAGTCGCAAAAGCACTGAACCATGAGCATTTTCTGCTAGGTCGGTAAACTCAGCTGTTAATTTTTGCCCGCCAACTTCAGTTTCGTATTTTTTTGATTGCATCTTTCTATTATGCGAGATCAATTCTTGAATCTAAAGACTTATTAAACCTCCAGATTCAAAAATTGGACATCTCGCGATTATTATAATGCCATTAATATAACACAAGAGATTAGCTCTGTCCCGCACACACAAGACAGAGCTAATCACTAAACTGGAGACATCTTCTTCGCCGCCCCTCTACTAAGTGGCTGAGCTCAAGGAGTTGTTTTGCACAACGCTCCTTTTCTCTAGGGTTTGCAGTTTCAATTAGTATCTCCCCAAGCCTCATAAATTCGGCAGGAGGAAAGCCCGATTGAAGCAGTGCCCCGATCCTCATCTCCAGAGGCACCTCCGATCGTGATAAGTATTCTTCTAAATCTTGATGTCCCATACAGCACCTCCCGCAAGACTAATCTATTTAAATTATAGCAAAAAGTTTTATTTTCTCGCTTCAACGATAGAAGTAGCTACGTTCGGAGGAACGACAGCATAATGATCAAACTCGATATTAGCATTACCACGACCTTCGGTCATAGAACGCAAAGTTGTAACATAACCGAAGAGTTCGGAAAGAGGCACTTTAGCTCGAATCACTTTTAACCCAGCTCTATCATCCATTCCCTCTATTAATCCACGTTTAGAAGAAAGATTGCCGGTAATATCACCCATAAATTTCTCTGGCACTACCACTTCCAATTTCATAATAGGTTCAAGAATAACCGGTTTAGCTTTCTTGGCGGCTTCCTGAAATGCTTGAGAGGCGGCAATTTTATAAGCGATTTCAGATGAGTCAACGTCGTGATAAGAACCGAAAGTAAGTTCGCAGGAGATGTTGGTCATCTTGTATCCGGCGACGATGCCTCTGTCCATAGCTTCTTTGACTCCCTTTTCTACTGCCGGAATAAATTCCTGAGGGATAACACCGCCTTTAATAGAATCAATAAATTCAAAACCTTCCTCTCGGTGAACATTTTTTCGCTTCTTTTTGGTTTCCACTTCCGGTTGTAAAGGTTTGATGTTGAGCTTAACGTGCCCATACTGACCTTTACCTCCGGTTTGTTTAATATATTTTGTTTCTGCTTCCGCTTCCCCGGTAATGGTTTCTTTGTAAGCTACCTGTGGAGCACCTACATTGGCTCCCACGCCGAATTCTCTCTTCATTCTGTCGACGATTATATCCAAATGGAGTTCGCCCATGCCCATAATGACCGTCTCTCCCGTCTCGGCGTCGGCTTTGATGCGGAAAGTAGGGTCTTCGTCTGAAAGGCGTTTCAAGGCCATCCCCATTTTTTCCTGGTCAGCTTTTGTTTTTGGCTCAATACGCAGAGAAATCACCGGTTCTGGGAAAACGATTTCCTCAAGAATAATAGGATTGTTTTCATCTGCGAAAGTGTGGGAAGTTTTAGTATTCTTCAACCCTACGGCGGCGGCAATTTCACCGGAAAAAACTTTTTTAACTTCTTCTCTTTGGTCTGCCTGCAAGCGCACCATTCGGCCCAATCTTTCTTTTTCTCCGGTTGAAGCGTTGTAAATATAAGAGCCGGCCTCAATAGTTCCGGAATAAACCCGGAAGAAAGTTAGCTGGCCAACAAACGGGTCAACTTGAAGTTTAAAAGCCAAAGCCGCAAAGGGTTCATCGTCAGACGGGTGTCGTTCTATTTCATCTCCAGTTCTTGGGTCAATGCCTTTAATGGCTGGGATATCCAAAGGACTAGGAAGATAATCAACCACCGCGTCCAAGATGAGCTGAACCCCTTTATTTTTAAGAGCTGAACCGCAAAATACAGGGAAAATATGATTTTCTATAACGGCTTTGCGGAGGATTTTTTTCAAATCTTCCAATGGCACTTCAGACCCCTCAAAAAATTTGTGCATGGCCTCTTCATCATTTTCTACAATTCTTTCCACCAGTTCGGCTCTGTATTTTTCAGCATCGGCTTTCAAATCTTCCGGGATAGGAATTTCAACAACATCGCCACCAAGTTGGCCCTCAAATTTATAAGCTTTCATTGAAAGCAGATCAATTTCTCCCTCATGCTTGTCCTCTTCTCCTATGGGTATTTGCATCCGGACTGCTTTTTTAGAAAGACGATTTAAAATTGACTGGTAAGATTTTTCAAAATTGGCTCCGGTTCTGTCCAGTTTATTTATAAAGCAAAGGCGAGGTACTTTGGCTTCTTCGGCGTATCTCCAGTTAGTTTCTGACTGCGGCTCTACTCCGGCTACTCCGTCAAAAACGCAAACCGCTCCGTCTAAAAC
>CAYXQM010000077.1:0-1770 GCA_964467495.1 uncultured Candidatus Saccharibacteria bacterium
AATCAGGTTTGGTTTCTCCGGTCATAATGCCTTTTATTTCTCTAAATTGCCGACGCACCTCTTCCACTACAGCTTTAGCGGCGCGACCGACCGCTCCCATGGCTAGGCCGGCAAAAAGATAAGGCAAAAGCCCACCAATCAAAAGACCCGCTAATACTTTACTATCAGCAATGTCAAAAGAAGTTGAAATATGATGAACTTGGAGTTCTTGGGTATAGGCGGCGAATAAAACCAGAGCCGCCAACCCGGCAGAAGCAATAGCATAACCTTTGGTCACGGCTTTTGTAGTATTGCCAACAGAGTCTAACGGGTCAGTGACGTTACGAACGGACTCCGGAAGTCCTGCCATCTCGGCGATACCACCGGCGTTGTCAGTGATGGGCCCGAAGGCGTCAATAGCCACAATGGAACCAGTCAAAGAAAGCATACTCATTACTGCCAAAGCAATTCCGTAAATACCAGCTAAATGATATGAAGATAAAATGGCGGCTACTATAACCAAAACAGGGAGAGCGGTAGCTTGCATCCCAACACCAAGACCGGCAATGATATTAGTACCATGTCCGGTGGTGCTAGCAGCGGCAATATTCTTAACCGGTTTGTATTTCTGGGCTGTGTAATATTCGGTAATTAGAACAATCGCAGCCGTTACTACTAGACCAATAAGAGAAGCTAAATATAAATCGCCGGTACTATACTTACCGTTATTGGTCATTAGTAATTTTGTTATCGGATAAAAAGCGATAGCTGATAAAATGCCAGTAACAGCTAAACTCTTATAAAGAGCCCCCATGATGTTTTTAGATTTACCAAGACGAACAAACCAAGTGCCTATTATTGTAGAGACAATAGAAACTGCTCCAATAATGAGAGGATAAACAATAGCTCCAGCAAAGGCTTCGAAAATAACACTTCCAAGCAGAATAACCGCGATGGCTGAGACGGCGTAAGTTTCAAAAAGGTCAGCTGCCATACCGGCACAGTCGCTAACGCTATCGCCGACATTGTCGGCGATAACCCCGGGATTTCGAGGGTCATCTTCCGGAATGCCAGCTTCGATCTTGCCAACCATATCGGTTCCGACATCGGCTCCTTTAGTGAAAATGCCTCCACCAAGTCGGGCAAAAACAGAAATAAGAGAAGCCCCAAAACCCAAACCAATAAGAGCTTGCAAATCTTTAGTTACTAAATAAAATCCGGAAACGGAAAGCAGTCCTAGGCCAACCACAAATAATCCGGTAATTGAACCACCTTCAAAAGCTATAGAAAGAGCCGAAGCCAAACCATTTTTAGCTGCTTCAGTCGTTCTAACATTGGCGCGAACAGAAATGTTCATCCCCACGAATCCAGCTACAGCTGAGAGGGTTGCTCCAAGAATAAAAGCAATAATTGTAGTGCCGGGAAATCCGACCAGATACATTATGACCACTACTACCAAAGCCACCATACCTATGGTTTTATATTGTCGAGCCAAATAGGCCTTTGAACCTTCCTGAATAGCAGAAGCGATTTCTCGCATCTTCTTATCGCCTTGCGGTTGTTTAAGGATTTTAAATATTAAAAAGACTCCGTAAGCCAAAGCCAGCACCGATGCTCCGAGAGCGTAAAACAAATAAGTATTTTCCATAAAACAGCTTAAAAATTAATAACTATTAATATTTCCAAATCTTGGCTGTAAGGATAATAGAAATCTCCATAAAAAGCAAAAAAACAACTCACCGAGGAGTGAGCTATTTTTGATTATTATTTTTCCTTTTTGTCCTTTTTTTC
>CAYXQM010000077.1:1870-3357 GCA_964467495.1 uncultured Candidatus Saccharibacteria bacterium
CCAACCGGTAAGTTTAGCCGCCAAGCGTACATTTTGACCACCTTTGCCGATGGCTAGTGATTGCTGATCTTCAGAAACTATGACATTGGCTTGACGATTTTCCTCGTCTATTTCTACCGAAGTAATCTTGGCAGGGGAAAGGGCGTCCTCAATAAATTCCATCGGATTTTCTGACCATTCTATAATGTCTAATTTTTCTCCACCGAGCTCTGAAGTTACCGTAGCAACTCTCACTCCACGCTGACCAACCAAAGAACCAACTGGGTCAATGTAATTATCGTTAGTGGCGACGGCTACTTTAGAACGAGAGCCTGCTTCTCTGGCCACCGCCTTTATTTCAATCGTGCCATTAGCAAGTTCTGGGGATTCATTTTCAAAAAGTTTTACCAAAAATTGCGGATAAGAACGAGAAAGACGCAAGGCCACTCCCTTAGGTCCATCCTCCACTCGATATAAGTATGCTCGCACCCTTTCTCCTTGACTAAATCTTTCGCCGGGGATTTGTTCCTCGTAAGGCAAAATACCGACGGCTCGGCCCATATCTACAAAAATGTTCCCTCTTTCTATTCTCTGAACGGTGCCGGAAACAACTTCTCCTTCGCGTTCGCCAAATTCTTTAAAGACCGAATCTCTTTCAGCTTCTCTTATTTTTTGCATAATCACTTGTTTTGCGGTTTGGCTAGCGATACGGCCGTAATCGCCCTTGGATTCAAGAGGGAAGATGACCTCATCTCCGACAACAGCACCTTTTTTGATTTTTTTGGCGTCAACGAGCAAAATATGATGTTCTGGATTGAAAAGTACCCGGTCGTCATCTTTCTCTTCTGCGGTTTCCAAAGCTGCTTCCAAATCCGCTTTGTCCATAAAAACTTTAGTGTCATCCACCACAATTTTTATCTGGTTCATTTCTACCGCTCCTGTTTGCAAATCAAATTTAGCTCGCACTATCTGTCCGCGCTTGCCGTATTCTTTTTTATAGGCGGTAGCCAAGGCCATTTCGATGGCCTCAATTACTTTCTCTTTTGGTATACCCCGTTCTTCTTCTAATTGGTCAAGAACCGAATTTATAACTTTTAGATCAAACATGATATTAAATTATTTTAATTAACCTTATTTTTAACAAAAAATCCGCTTTCGGGCGGAATTTCTATCTTTCAGTATTGATACCATTATATACCCGACAAAAAACTTGTCAACCCCGCGCCACTTCTTCCACTTTTCCCTTTAATTTTAAATTTCTGTAGCGTATAATTTTGGTTATGAATGAACAAGCTCCACAGAATGTAATACAAAAACTTCCTCCGGGGTCTGAAAATTGGCCAGTGTGGCGCAAGGAAGATTTTATAAGTGGTAAACAAACCGAGAGCCAACCAAGACAATCGGAAGCAGTAGAAAAATTAAAGTCTGTTTTAGAAGCGGCGTCCTTTGCTCAACCGGGAAATAAGAACCACGCACCTATTTCTCATGTTGAAGATGTTGAAGATAAT
>CAYXQM010000078.1:0-3351 GCA_964467495.1 uncultured Candidatus Saccharibacteria bacterium
TACCCGGATTACCACGTATTCTGCGTAAAACAAAATAAACACATTCCGGTGTAGCTCAGTGGTAGAGCGACTCGCTGTAGATAGTTGCAGCCTTTAGTAGTAATACTAATTGAAAAACGAGGTGAATTGCGGGAAACCTAAACTTGTAAAAGCAAGGCAATCCGCAGCCAATCCTATCAACACTTGGTAGGCAGGTTCAGAGACTCACAGCGCCTCGCCCCCCAGCTTAAAAAAGTGGTGGGGGGATGATATAGTCCACGCTTTAAGGAAACTTAAGGATTAGTGTAACGAGTGGGCCGTAGGTTCGAATCCTACCACCGGAGCAAAATTGCCTAAGTAAGCAAATATCACCCCCTTGACAAATGAAGATCAGTGCAACTCTTGAAAAGTCATTACCCTTTATTACGCTTGGAGCGGTATTCCTTTTTTGGGAAGGATTTTTGTTTTTAGTTGCATACTTTCAACGATTTTCAATATCTGTGAGTTTAAGCGATTTTACCCTACAAGAGGTGTTTATCAGCGGAGCTTCTCCTTTTTTAATGCTTCTATTATGGGTTTCCAAGAAAATATTATTCTTTGACTATTGGCTGAAACCTTTTCTATTATCTGCCGAATCTATTAATAGAGCGCTTATTCTTGATTCATTAGCAATAGGCTTGCCAATCTTAATCATTTTATTTATTTATAAAATTTTATTTTTACTTAGGGTTTTGATAAATTATATTTATAGTTTTTTGAGACAAAAAAACCCATTTGTTTTTTTTGTTAAAATTATAAAATGGCGAGGCGTAGGGAAGAACATCCTATTCCTTTTTTTTATGATTTTTGTATTATTTTTTTTACCTAGATGGGCTGGCTTAACAGCAAAAACTTTAGGGTATCCATTGTTTTTTGGTGGTCATCCTGAAATTAATTTAGTTTATCAGGGACCGGAAATTACACCTGAAGATATCTGTGAGAATAATATCTGCCTAGGAATAAAATATACAAAATTATTTGAAGGCAAGGAATATCTGTATTTGCTTCCGGGAAATAAGTGTATAGAAATAGAGAAAGTAGTATATTATGATTCAGGCCCAGGTGGAAGTAAAATTATTACTAATATGGGAAATAAAGAAAAGCGGACATGTGATTCAATTGCCCTCCCCAAAAATCGCATTCTTAATATTATTAATCTGCCTTCGCGTACAATGTTGCCAAATTAAGCAATTTCCGCCTCCTTGTTGCAAAAGCCTGCAAAAGATATTCTTAATATAAGTAACCAACTTATATATATGAGGATATAAAAAAGACCCTTTAATAATCTTAAATTGTATAGAAAAAAAGCCGGTTTTCAGCAACAACAGGTAGCTAAAATGTTAGGGCTAAAAACCACAGGATTAATCTCTCGTTGGGAAAATAGTGTCAGCTACCCAGACCTTATCAATGTTTTTAAATTATCGTTAATTTATAAGGCTGATATAAATAACCTATATAGAGATTTGAGAGAACTAACAAAACAAGAATTAACTTATCCAATTTAGAAGATACTTTAAGCTAACAAGAGCCATAGCAAGTAGAAGCTATGGCTTTTTTGTTGACATTAAGGCCAATACAGAGATATAGTAGTTATCAGTGATTTTGGCTATCGTGTCAAATTTCTATTTTGGATTGTGCGTGATCTTAGCTGTAAGATAGAAAAAGTTCATGTCATTGGGAAGGGGAATGCCCGGATCGTCATTAACACGGTATTTTTGGGGATGTGGTGATTATCAGGAACCCTGTGGAAAAACAGAGTTTGACAGGATGCCTTTTATATGCTAAATTAAGAGAAGATAACTAACCTACGGGAGGTGTATGAATGACAATCAACAAAATTCAATATTTAGAAAATATATCCTCAAAGCCATATTAACCATTTTGGCATTGTTTTTAGTTGCTGGAATAGCTTATGGAGGTTGGATATTATTTGGCGAAAAAAGGGAAAATTCTCAGTTTCCCAATAACGTCCCTGGCGGAGAGGGTTCAATCGAATCAGAAACACCAGATTTATCAAGCGATTGGCAATGGCATTCCGATATGTATATTGGATATAGTATTCAGTACCCAAAAGATTTTGAGTTCATTGAAAGAGAAGAATCAGTTAGCAAAGAATCTATCACCTTGAAGCTTGCAGCAGGCAAATGGAAAATCTTATTCATCTATATTAATGCTGAAAAGTATCCCACAGAAGTTACTGCCAGAGAATGGGCAGATTGGTATTATCCGGTCGTTGGTTCCTCAAATTACACCGATATCACTATTGGTGATATGCAAGGCATTAAAGAAGACCTAAGCAATTCAAATGGCACTATGGGCGAAGTGATTTTGGCAAAAAAGGACACAGTAGTTAAAGTGCGTTATTCCACGGAAGAAGTCCAAAGACGAGACGAAGTTATGGAGTTAGTTAATCAGATAATCAATACTTTGCAATTAGATTGATGAAAAAAATTACCTTAATTACTTTAACTTAATACGGGAGGTATGAACAATCAACAATATTCAACACCTAAAAAACGTATCCTGAAAATCACACTTCTTATTGGAGCGTTGTTGGTTTTGTTTTCCGGAGTGGCTTACGGGAGTTGGAAGATTTTTTACAGACCTGAACAGGTAATCGTTGAAGAAGAACCGGCCGTTGAAAATAACGTATCAGAACCCATAGGCACTGATGAGCCCGATGTAACGGCCGATTGGAAAATATACAGAAACGAGCAATATGGGTTTAGTATTAAATATCCAGCCAATCAGGGAATTAAAGCTTTTGAGCCCAATGGTAGCTATAAAACCACTACTATCGTTGAGTTCAGACCGCAATTCGCATGGAACTCACAAGGAAGTGAAGGAGGAGAGTTAGCCAGATTAGAAATAGCTTACAAAATAAATGAAAAAGGACTATCATTGGAAGAATATATCCTTGAATTATGGAACAACACCCTGAACTTTTCGGCTTATAATGATGGCCAGCCACTTACTAGAGAGCTGTTAAGTTCATTTTCAATAGGAGGAGCCGATACTTATACGTTAAAAATACCTTCCGACAATACATCGCAATATATCTATGTATTGCATGAAGATAGAATATTGATATTTTATATCTTATCTGAAGGAGAATTTAAGGGGGTGTCTGATCAAATGCTTTCTACTTTTAAATTTTTGCAGGATTAAACTTCCTTTTAGTCAACTTAGGTTAATATAAAAAACAACGGTACTCATCGTTGCTTTTTATATTGAAAGGATTTTTACATTTATGAATTTGCTAATTGAGAGAGGGGATGCTTGATGAGAAAATTGTTAAATGGTTTTTAATTTTTTTTAGTTTTTTTTACAATT
>CAYXQM010000079.1:0-3266 GCA_964467495.1 uncultured Candidatus Saccharibacteria bacterium
GGAATATTGTCTCTCTAACTTTTTTCCCGAGGGTTTTTCGATCAAGCACTAGTGCTAATTTTTCGTAAATTGAATCTCTTGGTTTTGAATCAAACCCCTTAGCCTCACCTTTTTCTCTTAGGATTTCGAGTGCTTCTTCTCTCCATAAAAGTCTTGCAACGGAAACGCTATCCTGCTCTTGGTTCAATTCGCCCTCGCGGATGAGGTTAAATATCACGGGGCCATTTGCATTAATCTTTGCGACTATGACACCCCACCAGTCAGGTACCATGTTTATTGCTTCATGCAAATGCTTTTTTCCAACAACCAAGGTCATTTTGTCTAGCGCAGAATTAAATACATCCATTTGTTCAGGCAACCGTTGCAAGGTATCTTTGTCGCTCTTTATCTCATAGCCGTGCATAATTCTATTCACGACAGCGATATCTACTCTGGCAGTGCCATGTTGAACACCCAACTCCTCTATTATCCTAACTTTTTCATCTTTTGCGTGACGGTTTTCCAAAACTTTTTTTAGAGCAGAGCGTATAATTAAATCGTTCGTAGAAGCAATTTTAAGAAAAGTGCTTGTTTCCATAAGATGTATTTTACCATAAGCTAGGAGAACATAAAGACAATTTTGTGTATTTATATCCTACCTGTATACAGAGAGTTTTTCTGCCGCGCCATATTTCTGGGCTTCGAGTAGGGAATACCTCTCAAATTTTAATCAGGCTGTATTAAAGAGAGGAGGGTTCCTCGTGGCTCCTCTCACGGCGAAATGGGGAGGGGCTTTTTACTTTCTTCTTGATTTGGAAGAGAGTATCTTGAGTTGGGTTCTATATTTGGCTATAGTTCGGCGGGCCACGGATATCCCAGCTTTCTTTAGAGAAGCTACAATTTCATGATCAGTAAGAGGCCTTTCTTTTTCTTCGTTTTCTATTAGAGCCCGAATTTTTGATTTGATTGCCCTGGACGATAAGAGATCCCCGTTTATTTGCCTAACGCCGGAGTTGAAGAAAGACCTTAGCTCAACGATACCGCTTGGTGTTTGAATATATTTATTTACCACGGCCCTGCTTACTGTGGATTTATGTTTTCCGATTCTCTTGCCAATCTGTTCTAAAGTCATCGGTTTAAAATTAATCTCTTCGTTATCAAGAGCCCCCTTCTGAGTGTTTACAATCTCTTCTATCACCTTCTGAATAGTCTCGTTGCGTCTCCGGACAGCATCGATCAATGTGCGAGCGGCTTGAAGCCTTTCTTTTAAATATGTTTTTGCATCTTCGGGGGCGTCTTCTTGTTTTATCATATTTTTATATTTGGCATTAAGAGTGATACGCGGCAGTTCCCGGTCATTGAATATGGCCTCGTAACCTTTTTCGCCTTTTCTTAATATGGCATCCGGTATCAAATATACAGCTTCTTCGGTATTAAAAGAACGGCCCGGTTTCGGCTCGAGGCTCGCCATTTCTTTTATAGCTTCTTTAATCTTTTCAGTAGAAATCTTTTCGCTTGAAGCGGCTCCGCTTTTGCCAGAAAGTTTTTTCGCAATATAATCATATCTTTTATTCTCAAGATACGGCAGATATTTATCCACAATCCGGTAGGCTAGGCCGTCCTCTTTTCCTTTTGCTTTTAACTGTAATAATAGGCATTCTCTCAAGTCTCTTGCCCCTACGCCGGCGGGATCGAAAGTTTGAATCAGATTTAATACTTTCTCTAACTTCGATAGTTCGTAATTATTAGACTTAGATATCTCTTCTGAGGAGCCCTCAAGATAACCATCCTCATTTATATTACCTATGACCGATTCACCGATTTTGCGTTCGTCTTCGGAATTGGCAAATAGCTGTAATTGTTGCAAGAGGTGCTCGCTGAGGGTAAGTGCTTTAGTTATAAGACTCTCTCTATAATTCCAATCTTCCTCGCTAAAATTATAATTCACCTCTCGAGGAGGCGTTAAGTTCTCTATGTTTAATAAAGGATTTTCTTCGGCTTGTTGTTTTATAAGTTCTTTCAGTTTAACAAGAGGCATCTGTAGGAGATTGATAGCCAATCGCATTTGGGGGGTTAATTTAAATTTATAGGTTAGTTTATTGGCAGGCTTTAGCTCTAATTGCATATTTTACTTTCTTAATGTTATTGGAAAGAGGCACGCAATATTATACACGAATTCATTAATTTGGCAAGCAACATTTATGCCACAAAAGGTGGGGGATTTTTATTTTGACAATTATTATAGAGAGTGGTAAAATCTAAATTCCAATGCACGAAATCAAAATAGAGGGTATTTATGCCGCCAACTGGCACGTTTGTTGCGCAAACAAGCTAAGTTTTATTCGCATTTTTATTTTTTAAAATCTTAACAGGGGACCCTAAAACACACGATGAAAAAAAGAGGAAGAAGAAGGATAGAGGAGGCTGACCACAGAACGAGTTTTCTTAAATCCGTTGAAAGAACTCTGGATGTTTTGGAATTTTTAAGTAAAACCCGTTCGATTGGAATCACAGAGTTAGCAAATGTGATAAAGATTGGCAAGAGCACCGCGCATCGCATTCTGGCCACTTTGGAAAATAAAGGATTCGCGATACAAGAGCCTGAGACTGGTAGATACGCACTCGGACATATGGTTTTTCAGCTGGCCAGGTCGGTTATATACATGATAGAGCCGCTAAAATATGTCCGGCCTCATTTGGAAGAACTCTGTAAAAAGACAGGAGAAAATGTTGCCTTCGGTGTTATTACGCCCGGAAAAGATAGAACTTTGATCTTAGCAGAACAGATAACCGATAAAGCGATAATAGCTAGGCCTATTCTTTTTCAACGTTTCCCCATTTGTGTTTGCCCTTGCGGTAAGGCATATCTTCTTACATTAAATGATCAACAACTAAAAGCAGTGTTATCTAAAGATGATATAGCGCGATTTACTGAATACACGCCCACTTCTCTCCCCGCCCTTAGAAAACAACTAATGCGATTTCATAAGTTAGGATATGCTTTAAGCAAAGATGAATTTTCAGTCGGTCTTTCTGCAATGGCTTCAGGTATATGTGATGCTGAAGACAAATTTGCCGGAGCGATTATCATTGCAGGGCCGTCGTTTAGATTTACCGACAGAAACATTAAAGATTGGGGAAAACTCTTGTTAGAAACTACCGCAAGGTTAAGTTTAGAATTTAAGGCCAAGGGAGTCGTATAATTTTTTTAAATTGTAATGTGGAAAATCATTCCGCATAGAGGAATTACAGGAAATGAAGAATGAGGTAGAATTAACATTAATAAT
>CAYXQM010000080.1:0-3264 GCA_964467495.1 uncultured Candidatus Saccharibacteria bacterium
TTTTAACTCTTTCAATTGCCCGATTACGCTCGATAATAAAACTTGATCCTCACTTTCTATCGCCCTATATCCTTCGGTTTTCAACACATTAAGTTGATCAGTATGTATCGCTCGCTCTTTTGGGTCACCTACCTCGTTCATAAATCCAACCATTGAGGTGGTAAGCTCGTTAAATTCAATTTTTAGCTGTGGAAATTCTTTAATCTGCTCTAGTTGGTCAAGCCTATTTTTAAGTCCGGCATCTGCTTTTCTTTTTTCATCCTCATCCACTTTCCCGGCATCCAGACTACTACCCACCGACTTAATAAGATTTGAAGTCTTTGCTTTTTCTTCTTCGGTACAAGTTTTTTCAATAGCAATCGCTCTTTCAGATTGAGCTTTCAACTGTGTTTGCATTGTTTCGATGCTTAAATTCTCAGCATGTGTTGACCCTCGACCATCAAAAGTTAAATCAATAGACGGAATGAAAGCTTCCACCGCAACCTCACCAGACTCATTCATTTCAATCGTGATTTCTACTTCTGTTCCTTCGGGTAAATCATAGGGCAATTTTTCCCCTGTTATTTTAAAAACACAAATAAACTCGTTCTGCTCTGATTTTGAAGATTCACCCTCAAGTATCTTAATCGGGAGCCCATTTTCTTTATCACCTTTTATTAACTTTTTTAAGGTTTTATAAGTGCGAGTACTTTTTAATGGAAGAATACTATTTTTTTCGAAGAATACGTCAAATTGCTCAACAAGCGAAGCGGTTTTTCCTCCCGAATAATTTCTTGCAGCAACACCGACTCCAACCGAATGAGCAATCGGAGCACCCGACGAAAAAGAAAGTCCGTGTGTTATTGAAAATGAGTCTGGATCTGTCTTTACTGGATTACCTTTTTCATCAAATAAATAAATCCAGAATAAATTAGTTTTATTTTTTACAAGAGTCACGTTTTCAATAAACTTTCCATTTTTTAATTTTTGCTTTGTTCCGCTAAAAAACCCACCCTCTCCTTGAATTTGTATATAGAAACTTTCCTCAGAATCTTTCAATTCTTCGACCGCTCCAACAACCGTTTCCTCTGTCTCAGATGTTAAACTATCAAAATTTAAACGGAGAATTTTCGTGTTCTTTTTTTCTGTAATTTTTGTTTTAAGTAGTTCTCTCGGAATCTTTTGACTAATCCCAAAAATACACGCTCCCCTAGCCACTACTGTTAATGGATCCGATGAAGTGTCAACTTCAATTTTTAGATCAGACTCAAGTCGGCGTCTGATATATGGGGTGACCGTCGGAGCACCGACTAATATTATTTTTGAGATTGAGGAGCGCCTCACGCCAGCTTCCTTTATTGTTTCCTTACTCAATTCAACAGTTTTATCAACGAAAGGCTTAATTATGGTTTCAAACTCTTTTCTTGAGAAGGGAATGCTCAAATAAATCTCCTCGCCAGAATCATCCTTAATATTCTCAATCTCTATCGAGGTTTCTTCTTGCTGGGAGAGATAAATTTTTGCTTTCTCAGCGTAACCCTTCAGCTTAGCAAACTCGGTGGCATATTTTTTGTTATCCCGAGTAAAATCAGATATTTTACATTTTTTAAGTATTTGGGGTACGATAATTCTGTCTATGATCGCAATATCAAAATCTTTCCCTCCTAAAAAATTATTCCCGTTGTGCCCGAGCACAGATAAAGACCCTTCTTTTGAAGAAATAAGTGCAACATCAAACGTGCCACCGCCTAGATCATAAACTAGCCAATTCTCATTTTTGGAATTCATAAATCCATATGAGATGGCAGCAGCAATTGGCTCTTGGAGCAAAACAACATATTGAAATCCTGCAAGGTTACCAGCTCTTTTTGTTGCTTCTTTTTGCAACGTAGAAAAATAGGCAGGAACGGTAATTACAGCACCTATTGTAGAAATATTTTTATATTTTCTTACAACGTCCTCTTTAAGACTTATAAGAATTTCAGCAGATATTTCTTCTGGGGTTAAATCCTTATCTATTCTAGAGAAATGAACCGTGTCTGAAGTTCCCATCAAGCGTTTGACTTCACCCTTATTATTCAGAAATTCTTCTGGAGAAGGATCTTTATAAAGCTTCTCGTAAGCCACCTTGCCGACTATCTTATTTTTCGATTTTCCAATGCCAAAAACAGATGGCGTGTATTCATCATTAAAATTATTTTTAACAATCTCAATCTTGTCCTTATTATTTACGGCAACTTCGGAGTTTGTCGTTCCTAAATCAATGCCAATTTCAATGTTTTGATTATTCATAAATTATTTATAACAATTATTTTCCCTTTTTTAATAACATGGCCCTTGCAAATAATTGACGGCTCAACCGTCTCTTTAACTAAGGGCGTCTTTATGTTTTCATCTTTTTCAAAAGAAAGAACATCTACGTTCATCCCTTCGTTGTATTTTTCTCCAGTATGGTCAACGATCTTTATATTATATTTATCTAAAAACTTTAAAAACTTTTGAAGAGAGGATTCTAAGCCACGCCTTTGTATATCAGTAAGGCCGCTACCAGCTTTCATTATACGGTTATTTATTCTCCAAACCTCTATGGCTAATTCGACTATATCGGCCGACTTCGGAGATAAATCAACAAAAAGCGCATGATGCTGAATATCCTGTCCTTTTTGGGCTACTGAAAATCTATCAGAATATTTTTTTGTATTTATCAAAAACCTTAAAATAAAATAGAGAAAAAATAAAAAAATGACAACTATGACGCAAAGGACCACGATAATCGTTAGTTTGTCGATCGCCAAATAAGCTAAATAGTTCATGTTTTAGTGAATTAAATTGTTATTTTTATATTACCTCTTTTTTTGACTTTTGTGAAGCATTTTAAAGGTCTTTAAGTTAGTGAGTTATCGACTCCCTGGGTCTGGACTAAAGGGCGTGATTGCGTCATTCCTTAGCTTAATATGAATACACAACCAATGGGGGTTCCGGGGGCCTTAACCCAGCAAAACATACAGGCCCCAATAAGAGTAAAATATGTGCTTTATGCGAGAAAAAGCACGGAAAGCGAGGAAAAACAGGTGCTTTCCATTGATTCCCAGATAAAGGAGATGTTGCAGATAGCAGAACGCGAAGGATTGGAGATTGTTGATATCCGGCGCGAATCACACTCAGCCAAAGATTCGGGGCAGCGTCTGGTGTTCAACGAGATAGTTAAAGACCTGCGGGCCGGAAGGTATAACGGCATACTAACATGGGCACCCGACAGGCTCAGCCGTAACGCTGGAGATTTAG
>CAYXQM010000081.1:0-3258 GCA_964467495.1 uncultured Candidatus Saccharibacteria bacterium
TCCGCTTGGATGCTGCCAAAAAATCCCAAGAGCATGGTATCTCTCTCAACAAAGTCCGTCCTCTAAGATTTAATGAGTCGTAATTACGAACATAAGGACGTACGTCCTTATGTTTTATACATTTGAGTAAGCCAGCAAATGTGTTATATTATTTCCCACGGGCCTTTAGCCCCTCACCCAGAAATTATGCATTATGTTTATGTATTGAAAAGTGTTAAATTAGATGAATTGTACATAGGACAAACAAATGATCTTAAACGGCGTTTTGTTGAACACAATGAAGAAAAAAATATTTCTACAAAACACAAGACTCCGTTTAAGCTCGTTTATTACGAAGCTTATCGATCCAAATCTGATGCTAAATATCGAGAAACTCAATTAAAGCGACATTCTCAAGCATATGTTGCTCTTAAAAAAAGAATCAAGAATAGCATTATTTCTGGGTGAGGGGCCTTTAGCTTAGTTGGTAGAGCGCCTCATTTGCAATGAGGAGGTCACCGGTTCGAATCCGGTAAGGTCCACAAAGTTTATTTACCTAAAGTTTTAGAGAGAAGATGAGAAAGGAATTCTTTGAGATTGGAGCCGAGAGCTTCAAGGGATTTGACGAAAGAGGAGCGGTGAGTGATTTCTGGCAGAGTGTTGACTTCCAAGACCAAAACGCCACGCTTAGGATGGATGATAAAATCGGAGCGAGAATAATGCCGAAGGCCTAAAGCTTGATGTATGAGGGCGGCAGCTTTTTGTATTTGTTCTTTTTCTTCGCCGGTGAAATTACCCGGGGTTGTGTACCTTGATTCCAACCCCTCCTCTAATGGGCCGTATTTTGAATCATAGTCATGGAAATATCCCCCCTTCTTTCGGGCCACCTCCACCGGCAAAAGGGAATAAAAAGGAGAACCGCGGAAATCTTCAATTACTCCACAAGTAGCTTCCTTGCCGTTTATATATTCTTCAATTATAAGTTTTGGAGAATGTTCAAAAGAATTTTGGAGAGCTTCTTTTAACTGATTTTTTCTATCTACGAAAGAGATTCCCAACGAAGACCCAGAATTTATCGGTTTTATAATCATAGGATAGGGCAGACTTTGATCTATCTTATCTATCATCTTGTCTCTATTGACCTGTTCATCTCCATCACTTTCTACCAAGATGTAATGTGGAGTTTTCAAACCGGCTTGGCGGAAAACATTCTTTGACATAACTTTATTCATACCCATGGCTGAAGCTAGAGAATTGGAGCCAGTGTAAGGGATATTAAATTCTTGAAGCAGATTTTGAACTGTGCCGTCCTCCCCATAAGCTCCATGCATGGCGTTTACAGCTACATCAATAGTTTCTAGAATTTTGTGGGGGTCTTTTTCTAGCCCGCCAATATGCCAAACGCCGTCTTTAGAAATAAAAATATCTAACGGTTCGTACTCATCGGGGAGATTGGCAAGAATGGCGCCACCTGTTCTTAAAGAGACATCATACTCTGGCGAAGGTCCGCCACGCAACACCCCGACTCTTATTTTGTGCGGAGTAAAAGTCATAATTTTATTTTAGCATAATTTAGTATAGAATAGGCGTATGGAAATTGCTTTATATAGAAAATACCGTCCGCAGAGCTTTAGTGAAATTAAGGGCCAGGACCATATTGTTTCGGTTCTGGAAAATGAAGCCAAGGCGGGTAAAATTAATCATGCCTATCTTTTTTCCGGCAGTCGAGGAATCGGCAAAACTTCTGTTGCTAGGATTTTTGCTAAAACGCTTGGGGTAAATAGTGAGGATATTTACGAAATAGATGCCGCCTCAAACCGAGGCATTGACGAAATAAGAGCAATTAGAGATGCTGTTCACACTTATCCTTACTCCTCAAAATATAAAGTTTACATAGTTGACGAAGTGCACATGTTGACTAAAGAGGCCTGGAACGCTTTTCTAAAAACTTTGGAAGAGCCGCCCGATCACGTCATTTTTATAATGGCGACCACTGAAGCCCATAAACTTCCCGACACTGTCGTTTCTCGTTGTGAATGTTTTGCTTTTAAAAAACCAGCTCACCAGATTTTAGTCGAGTCTATTCTGAAAATTGCTAAAGAAGAAAAATATGAAATAGAAAAAAAATCTGCCTCGCTTATCGCCACTTTGGCTGATGGTTCTTTCCGCGACGCCTTTTCCATTTTGCAAAAAGCGATGCACTCCTCAAACGATAAAAAACTTTCTCACGCTGAAATTGAAAATGTTCTGGGCGCTCCGAAAGAATCTTTGGTAGTAGAAGTTTTAGAAGGAATTGCCGAACAAAATACAGAAAAGGGGATTGAAGCGGTGCGAGAAGCTAGTGAAGAAAACGCCGATATGCAAGTATTTTTGAAAATGATTTTACGCTCTTTAAGATTTATTTTACTTCTCCGTTTTAGTAAAGAAATGAAAAATTTGGTAATAGACGAGACAGGAGAAGAAGAGTTTGAAAAACTTTCTGAACTGGCCAAAACCGCTAAAAATATAAATTCCAAAACTTTGCTAGCATTTCTAGAAGCTTACTCTCGTCAAACTTACGCCAGCATCCCCGAACTTCCCATAGAACTCGCGATTATTGATTCTTGTAATATCGAAAAATAATATACTAAATATACCTTATTCGTACGAAAGGTACTATAATAAAAACATGACAGAAGTGGAAATGGAAAAAATATTAAAAGCGGTAGCAAACAGGAGAAGACTCACTATTTTGAATTGTCTTTGTAACAGAAAAGAAATGTCCGTCAGCAATATTGCTAGAACCATAAAACTTTCTTTCCGTTCCACTTCCAAACACCTATCGGTACTCTATTTATCTGGGTTGCTCGATAAGGAACAAAGGGGTGTCTTAATGTTTTACAAACTAAATCTCAAGGGCCACAAAATCTTTTCAACCATCAACTCCTTCGCATAGATTTGCATCTAGTTTAGTAACTACCTTATTCGTACGAAAGGTACTATAAGAGTAGATGGGTTCGGTTGGAGGAAACGAGAGATTAATTAGGAAAATTGTGGTATAAATAATCCATAATTGCCAGCTCGTCTAACGGTAGGACGTCCCCCTTTGGAGGGGAAAATTGGGGTTCGATTCCCTGGCTGGCAGCACGAGTCAGCGAGGTGTAGAGCATGACCGGAGAGCGTTGTTTCTATGTATGGACTTTATTAAATCAATTAAAAAATTCTTTAGAGGCAAATTTACGAATGAGGATATTTCTAAGTTAGATATATATACTAAAGAATATTTAGGATATTTTGATC
>CAYXQM010000082.1:0-1193 GCA_964467495.1 uncultured Candidatus Saccharibacteria bacterium
CCATGGCCACTTTTATTTTTACCTAAGGTCCCCTCGGCAATCTGATCAAGCTTCATTCTTCTACCGGCAGATTTTTGCATCTCCTTCAGTAAATCCACGTGTTTTATCTTAAACAAATCGCCGGCATAATATTTGTTGAGTAGAGGAATATCAAAATGCTCCCCGTTAAAAGTAATGAGTAAATCGGCATTTTCAAAAATTGGCCAAAGTTTATTAAATTCTTCTTTTACAAAAGCGGTGTATTTATCATTCTCGTATTGATAAACGCCAACCACTGAAATATCCAAAGCTGCCGGATCATTTGACCCCACATCTGAAAAAATATTTGAAGTTTCTATATCAAAAACTACTTTACGCATTTTTCAAAAAATCTATTATTTCGCTAATATTTCCGGATTTTTCTTCACGGGTTTCGGTGTTGCGAATAGTAAAGTTTTGACTTTTTAATTCTTCCGGACCAATAGTTATAACAAACGGAATCTTTCTCTTATCTAAAGATTTGAGTTGGTCAGCAAGTTTTTTACCAGAAATATCAACGGCTACGTTAATACCACTTTCCCTCAAAGTTCTGGCTATCTGATACACTTTCTCCACTTCAGTATCCGGAGCAATACAGATATAAAGATTGGTAGTTGAAGTTATTTTAGGTAATAAATTGTGAGTTTCCAAAAAGTCTTTAATGGTGACATCACCCATACCAAAACCAAAAGCTGGCACTGATTGATTAACAAACGAGCCAATTAAATCATCATATCTACCACCACCAAAAAGAGCTCGAGGATTTTCTTTATTGGTATCGTAAACTTCAAAAACCGTGCCCGTATAATAGTCAAAACCACGAGTTAAGGTTGGCGTAAAAATCAGATTAGTAACACCTCGACTTCGGAGTATTTCCATCACTTTGTTTAGATGCTTAGCGGCCGAACTTTCAATCATCATGGTGGGTAAACCTTCACCAAAATATAAATTCTCCAGAAGAGCAGTCGTTTTCTCTTCATCAATCAAGGTTATTAAAGAATGTCTAAAGGCATCATCGCTCATCTTTTCTTTTTTATCAATCAACCGATAGACAAACTGCTTTTTATCGGCATCTATACCAATTTTTTTGAAGACATCATCTAAAAGAGTGCGGCTGTTTATTTTTATCTGAAAATCTTTTTCTTCGGCTCCATAACCTTTCATAATATCGGAGG
>CAYXQM010000082.1:1293-3252 GCA_964467495.1 uncultured Candidatus Saccharibacteria bacterium
CGGTCAGTAAAAGAATAGATTTGCTCGCTGACAATCTCTTCGCTCGATTTTGATTTGTAAAGATCCAGGGGTTCTAAAATAGAAGCCCCATATTCTACATAACCCCAAGATTCCAACACTTTTTTCATCACTCCAAAAATGTAATTTTGCAGAGCTTGATCATTAGGATAAAAATCCCTGACCCCTTTGTAGCTCTCGGTAGATATCTTTTTATTAGCAAATCCGAACATATTATTGTAAATTGTATCTAATCCCTACTAAAATCACAAGGCAAGCCATGACTCAAAAAGAAGCTTTAGATATTTTAAAAACTGGCAGGAATGTGTTTCTAACCGGTGCCGCTGGCAGTGGTAAGACTTTTGTCTTAAAAAAATATATAGACTATCTCCGAAATCTTAACGCTAATTTTGGTATTACTGCTTCTACGGGTATTGCTGCCACTCATATGGGAGGTATCACTATTCATTCCTGGACTGGCATCGGCATTAAAGACCACCTAACCAAGAGTGATTTACAGGAGATTAGCCAAAAAAAGCATGTCAGAAAAAAAGTGGAGAAAGCCTCTGTGCTTATCATAGATGAGGTATCAATGCTTCATCATTACCGGCTTGATTTGGTAGAAAAAATTATCAGAAAAATAAAAAATAGTGACCAGTTTTTTGGCGGGATGCAAGTAATCTTTTGTGGAGATTTTTTCCAGTTGCCACCAGTGAGAAAACATTACGAACCGGAAACTTTTTTTGCTTACCATTCCGATACCTGGAAAAACTTGGGATTAAAAGTCTGTTATCTTTCTGAACAGCATCGCCAAAGCGACAGGGAATATTTGAAGGTTTTAAACGCCATTCGAGAAGCAACGGTTGGGGAGGAAATTTTAAAAATTTTGCAGACCAGATTTGGCAAGACACCAATTTTTGAGCCAACTAAATTATATTCCCACAATAAAAACGTAGACACCGAAAATGAACTGGAGCTTGGGAAGCTTTCCAGCAAGACTTTTGAATATGAGATGCAATCTAGAGGCAGACATAGTCTTGTGGAAACTCTAAAAAAGAGTTGCTTAGCACCAGAGATTTTGCGACTGAAAGAGGGAGCTAAAGTGATGTTCGTAAAAAATAATTCCGAGGCAGGTTATGTTAACGGCACTTTGGGAATTATACAAAAATGTAGTTACAACGAAATACAGGTTAGGACTTTAAGTGGAGAAGTTATTGACGTAGAAATGGAAAGTTGGAGGATAGAAGAAGAGGGTCGAAAGTTGGCCGAAATTTCTCAATATCCTCTGCGACTGGCTTGGGCCATCACGGTTCACAAAAGCCAAGGTATGTCTCTAGACGCCGCCGAAGTGGATTTGTCACGCTCTTTTGAAAAGGGGATGGGTTATGTGGCTCTCTCCCGCGTACGGTCACTTGAGGGACTCTTTTTAAAGGGACTCAATGATGTAGCTCTTCAAGTGAATGAAGAGGTGCTTGAATTTGATAAAAAATTTAGAAGTTTATCTAAAACTAATTCTTTTCATATCCAAACGATGGGAGAAGAGAAAATTTCTAAAATGCATAAAGATTTTGCAGATAAAATAAAAGGAGAAAAAATAAAAGAAAAAAAGGTAGATACAGTTACTCAAACCAAACAAATGCTTGAGGAGGGGATGAGCATTAAAGATATTGCTAAAGAAAGGGGACTCAAGCCGGGTACTATTTTGGAACATGCTAAAGAAATAAAAGAGGGAGACCCGAGTTTTAACATTTATCATCTTCAAAATGCTATCCCTAAAACTAAATTCAAAACTATTTACAACGCTTTCCGAAAAGTAGGCATGAGTGAAGACGGATACTATCATCTAGCGCCCATCAAAAACCTTCTCGGCCCCAAATACTCCTACGACGATCTCCGTTTGGTTCGCCTGTTTTTGTAAAAACCATACAACATCTTTTGCATAAATACTATACTAAACGCTCA
>CAYXQM010000083.1:0-3236 GCA_964467495.1 uncultured Candidatus Saccharibacteria bacterium
TCTAACTTTAGTTTTTCAAACTCGCCCCCAGTTATTTTTTTGACAAGATTTTTATCTTTCCTAATTGGCAATCTAGTTTCCTCCTTTCCTCTTTTAATAAGTAAGTGATTTGCTGCCACGTTGACAGAGTCAAACTTTTGCGTCATCACTTCAGAGAAGTCAACTAAATCTGCCAGAGTAACTTTCTCAAAGTTTAAAAGTTCATCCGTTAATTGAATTGTCTCATTTTTGATGTGTTTGTTGTCATTAGTTATTTTAGGAATTTTAATAAATTCTTTTATTGTTTTAATACCTATTAGAATGTCTTTTTCGTTTTCGTTTCTAAAAAGAGAATTTAATATTTTACTAGAAACTGGTGAATTTAATATCGACAGCAAGTATAACAATTCGTTTTTATTGTCTGAAGAAATTAAAACGCTATTATAATCTACAACTAACCTTTCTTTACTAAAATGGAAGCGGTCATAATTTATATATCTCCATAGAATTTTGTATTTTTTCAAATAAACTTCTTCGCCCTGACTACCAAATGGAAAGTTCAGCAGATTACGATGAATACCTTCTTGGCTTCTGCTGAGATAATATCTGTCTTTGTTTACCAAGGGGATAATATAGTAATCAGTCTCCTTAAAATCTCTAAGCTTTCTTACTTTGTTTTTGGGGTACTTTACGCCTCTGTCAAAATAAAATTTAGTACCAAATTCCTGTTGGGCAAGCACATGCTCATAATAATGGAAAATATCGTCAGTGTTTTTTTTATACTCGCGATGAAAATCAAGGAAATTTTTCCCATGTTTAACGTAATTCCAATTGGAAATGTTCCTCAATAAGTCAGATTGTAACACTTTCACCCTCTTAATTTTCTCTCCTAAGCTTATGTTTTTTAGCGCTTCTTCAACTTTACTGTCAGAATCAGTATAATTTATAATTTCTACATTGCTTAGTAATGTAGGCGCTTTTCTTTCAATAATAAAGATAAGACTTGAGGTGTGAATAAGTTTATTTTGCCTTAAACCGCGTCCAACAAACATCTTTCCGCTAAAGGTAATGATCTTTTTAATTGTTGTAAATTTTGCTAAATGGTATCTAATAACATCTAAGTCTCCAGCAAAAAGCATTGTTTGAGGAACAATGTAACACAGACTACCGTCGTCTTTTAATAAAGCGACACCTAGAGCTATAAAGAATGCATATAAATTCGGGTTTGGAGCATATTTTTTTGGATTGCCAGGAGTACTATGAAGATTTGCTCCGTAAACATCACTCATTTTCATCTTTCTCTGCTTAATAAGAGTGTGGAATAATATTTTTTGTTTAGAACACTTTTTGTAAGAAATATAAGGTGGATTGCCGATAACATAATCAAAGCGTTTTCTAAATATTTTGGGTCTGTTTTCAAGGCTCTCTTTCATCTCTTTTAAATCATCTTCATCTCGAACATAGCTCGAGTAGCCAAGGTTCAATTCTTTGGCGAAAAGGGCCATTTGGCCGCCATTTTTTTCAAAATCAACTTTTATATCGCTTAAGGTGTTTCTCAAAGCGGTATCCATGAATTCAGAGATGGAATCTCTAGTCTTGAAGACTTTGATTTTCTTATCAACGGGGTTGTTGTATTTCTGGTGGATGATAATAGGCAGCAAACGCATGAGAATACTCATCTCTGCCAGATAAAGAGGAAATTCTTCGATATCCAAACCAAAGATATTTTTTGTAACAGCTTCTTCTATTTTTTTAGAAGCTTCTTCTGTATAGCCATCTTTGAAAGCTTGGATAATAATATCAGTGGCAGCATAAAGAAAAGTACCGCTGCCGCAAGCAGGGTCAATTAGAGAAATGCTGTCTTTATCAAATTTATAGCGCTTTTTAATCCATTCGGGCGTGTAACCAATTTGCTCAAGCATGAAGTTGACCACGTCTGGATCGGTGAAATACTGGCCCTTTTGACCTTCTTCATAAAGTTCCTTGAGGTAGTTTTCATAAATAAAACCAAAAATCTCGTTTCTAACATTGGCAAAATTATATTTTTTGATAAAAATAAAGATATCTAACCAAGGAGAAACGTCATTGAGGGTATTTTTAGCGCTTCGGAAGAGTTCAAAAATTCTCTTATTGATAAACTCCTGTTCCTTACCAAAAGGCCGGTAGATGTTTTTTGAAATTTTGACGGAGATGCCATTGATGATGCCTAGAATATTCTTATAGCCTTTTTTCTTGAGACTTTGATGAATTTCATCAACTAATATTTCAAATTCTTGAGGAAATTCGTCAAACTCATTATCGACTAGAGTTTTGTAGAGAATAAACTGAATTATATAGGCATAGGTAAGTTCAATAGCTCTTTGTTCCTTGCTTTTATCCTCAATATCTTCTAGATATCCCTCTATTTGAAGTTTGTTTTTGAAACTTTGGATGAGTTTGGTGATGTCTTCAAAAAAAGATTCACGCTGATTTTCAACATGTAAGACTTTTTCTTCGGTTAAAGCAAGCTGGCCAACTTTTTCGAAAAAAGCAAGATAATAACCCTCTGGCTTAACGTATTCTTTCCAAAAAGTTAGAAAAAGAGAAGTTTTTCCTAAAATATCATCTAGGGTAAAAGTTTTATAAAGATTGTTATTGTAAAAACGCCAGGTGAAACCATCAGTTAAAATGCCATATTGTTTATCGAAATCTTTTTGATAGTTAAAAAGCTGGGATTCGCCAACTTGAATGTTTCCGTAACATTCGACTTCCGCAGGGATTGCTATGTCAGAGCTTATATAAATATAAAAATCTGCTTTCCTTTGCTGTTTGGCTTTTTTTTCGTGAATGAATTCGTTTTTGCGATTTTGAAGTTTAGTGGAAAGCTTGCCCTCTTTTAGTTTAAAAATCTCGTCAGATTCTAAAACTTTTTTAACGAAACTTTGAACTCCAGTCCCTACTTCTGTTCTTTGATAGTATTTATTATCTTTTTGCCAAAGCTGTTTGAGTTTACTAATTGAATGTGTCATTCTTGTTTTTTCTGCAGCCTCCAAGCTGCCCCTATTTTATACCTCCATTCTACCCTAATCCCCTTTTTTCCTCAATGAAATGAAAATAAGTCAGATAGGATAAAATAAAAGAGATAGGTTAAAATGAAAATATGGATATTGAGAAAATTTTTCAGGTTAGTGAGTTTAATAAATTTATCAGCAATTATCTTGGCCAAATTGGCGAGGTACAAGTTGAGGGTGAAATTAGCAGAATTAACATCAGTCAAA
>CAYXQM010000084.1:0-3176 GCA_964467495.1 uncultured Candidatus Saccharibacteria bacterium
ACCTGGAGAGTCTTATCAAGGTATTGCATGGCAGCCCCCTTTTTGTGTTATGAATTTAGGGCGGAAACCCGATGGGGACTATAACATTCCCAATTTAATACGTCAAAGCTTTAAAAATTAGTATTCCTACTTTAATTTCAGTTTAAATTTATTGTTATATCGATAATCATGTAATCGTTCAACAAAATTAACCTTCTTTTGGAAAAATTCTTTAATCTTTTTGTTTAGCCAAATAGAAAATTTTTCGCACGTGGCGGAAGGTGTGGGATTCGAACCCACGGGCCCCTGTAACAGGGCCACGGTTTAGCAAACCGTTCCGTTAACCACTCCGGCAACCTTCCATTTCATTATTCTTGCATGAAAATTAACTTTTATCAAAGCCCACCCGCCTTGCGAAGCAAGGCATTGCGGGCAGGTTGCAAAAACACTAAAATAAACTAGCATTAAGAAATGAACAATCGAATTTTTATTTTAATATTCATAGTTGTTGTCTTTATCTTAGGCGGACTTTTGTATATTTATAATCCAGAACCAGTTGAATACAAGAATCCAAATGAAGAGGAGCCTGTAGCCTGCACCGCCGATGCCAAACTTTGCCCTGACGGAAGTTATGTTGGTCGAAGCGGTCCGAATTGCGAATTTGACCCTTGCCCTATACCAGAAGACGCTATTTTTGAAGACGGTACAATTTTAGAGTAATAACTCCTCCCCGACCCCTCCCCTTAATTTAAGGGGAGGGCCACACGAAGTGGGGGTGGGGTTAGATCCACAATGACACCAGACACACCATTAGAAAAAATCTTTCGCCTTTCTCCTTTCCAAAAAAAGGCATTGCTAAAAATGCGTCTTAAAAATATTGAGGATATTTTAAGATATTTCCCAACTAGATACGGAGAAGCTGGTGCCATTAAAGCCATTGAATTTTTAGTACCCGGAGAGAGTGTAGTTGTTTTTGGGAAAATTTCAAATTTAAAAACAGCCAAAACTTTTAAATCAAGAGTGGCTATTTCAACGGCCGAGGTAGAAGATTCTACGGGGAAAATAAAAATAATTTGGTTCAATCAGCCTTATATTGCCAAAATGTTTTTTGAAGGAATGTTGGTAAGAGTAGAAGGGCGAGTGAGCCAGAAAAAATCAGGAGAGCTTAATTTTTCCAATCCTAAAATAGAAAAGGTTGACCATATTCCAGACGGCACAAGCGATTCTTTGTTTGTAGGGGAAGATAATAGTAACCTATCCCCTGTTTATTCAGAAAGCCGAAGTATTTCCTCTAATTGGATTTACCATTCTGTGCATAAAATTTTAAAAACTGGCGTTTTAGAACAATTGAATGACCCTATACCAGAAAAAATTTTAAAAAAATATAATTTACCATCATTAAAAACTGCCCTCATTTGGATACACGCCCCACGAAAAAAAGATGACGCCGAGATCGCTCGAAAAAGATTTGCTTTTGAAGAGATTTTTTTCATTCAGCTCGATAGGCAAAAAGAAAAATACATTGCTCAAAAAGAAAAGTCTTTTACTGTAAGCAAGAAAAAGGGGGAGGTTCAAGATTTTATAAAAACTTTTCCTTTCCCTCTTACGGGGGCTCAGTCAAAATCCATAAATACCATCCTCGACGACTTCAAAACCGGTCACCCGATGTCGCGCTTACTTGAAGGAGATGTCGGTTCTGGGAAAACAGCGGTAGCGGCTACGACTAGTTTTGCTGTCGTCACCACACCACCACCCGACCGGAAGTTTGGTAATTTACAAGTTGCTTATATGGCTCCAACAGAAATTTTAGCTGAGCAACATTTTGAATCTTTTATAGAATATTTTTCTAAATACAAAATACAAATTGGTTTGATTACGGGAAGTGGGGCAAAAAAATTCCCATCAAAGATTCGAAGAGACCCTTCGGCAAGCTCAGGGCAAGAATGGACCAAAATATCAAAACCTCAACTTTTAAAATGGGTTGAGAATGGAGAAATACCAATACTTATCGGCACTCACTCTCTTATTCAAAAGACTGTCAAATTTAAAAACTTAGCTTTTATTATTATTGACGAACAACACAGGTTTGGGGTTAAACAAAGAATGCAACTCCGCCGTAAACACGATATTGCCCCACATCTTTTATCTATGACCGCCACTCCAATCCCCCGCACTTTAGCCCTAACCATTTTTGGAGACTTAGATTTATCTTTGTTAGACGAACTGCCTCCCGGGAGACAACTTCCTGAAACAAAAATAATTTTACCGCACGAAAGAGACGGGGTTTACGAAAGAGTAAGAACTGAATTAAAAACGGGTAGACAAGCTTTTGTTATTTGTCCACGAGTAAACGATCCTGATCCGGATAAGGAAAACACCATAAATGCAAAGTCTGTAAAATCAGAAACAGAAAGATTGCAGACCAAAATATTTCCCGAGTTTAAAGTGGGAGCTATCACTGGAAAAATGAAGCCAACAGAAAAAGAAAATGTTATGAGAGATTTTAAGGATAAAAAGATAGATATTTTAGTCGCCACTTCGGTAGTGGAAGTGGGAGTAAATGTGCCTAACGCTACTGTTATTTTAATTGAAAACGCTGAAAGATTTGGTTTGGCTCAACTGCACCAACTCCGAGGTAGAGTTTTGCGTAGTTCTCACAAACCACATTGTTTTGTTTTTGCTGATAGCAAATCTGCCAAAACTATTGCCCGTTTGAAATCTTTTACTACTGCCAAAAATGGGTTTGAATTAGCTGAAGCTGATTTACAACAAAGGGGTTCTGGAGATTTGGCCGGAGCAAAACAGTGGGGAGTTTCCGACTTGGCAATGGAGGCTCTTAGAAATATAAAAATGGTAGAAGCCGCTCGCACCGAAGCCCGCACCTTAATTGAAAAAGATTTTGAGTTAAAAAAATACCCGCTTCTCGCAAAACGAATATCGGAAAAAGAAGCGGTACATATGGAGTAAATCTGGTGCGGGATGGGGGAATCGAACCCCCAACTCGAGTTTGGAAAACTCGCATTTTGCCACTAAACTAATCCCGCAATGAAACCAATATTATCACAAAACTCTATCTATCCAAGCTCTTCTCTTCCTTTATTTTAACCACTTTATCAAAGTCGTCTAAGATGGAAAGTTTATTTTTGTGGATTTTTGAGCATTTGGAGCATTTTTGAACCACTTTCCATTCTCCACCA
>CAYXQM010000085.1:0-3134 GCA_964467495.1 uncultured Candidatus Saccharibacteria bacterium
CCAAGTAATCTTTTATCTGGCTCAAGCTCTCTCTAAGGGTATCGGACGTCACTTCTCCGCTGATCTCCGAGACCGCCGATGCTATGATTTTCAAACCATCGTATGCTTCCATTGACCATCGTAACGGGTCGTGGCCGAATGCTGATTGCATTTTAGCAACAAATTGATCACTCGGTATTCCTTGGAAGGAACCGAATATGATTCCCTCGACCGCCTCCGATCCGAGGTTTGTAACTTGGGGATCCTCGACCGCACCGTTCGCGAACAACGCTTGTGTTATACCAACTTCTCTTATTTGTTTAATGATGATAACGCTGTCTTTCGTAAGACCGTCTATAAAGAGAGCATCCGGATTCTTGTTTTCTATCTTCGCCAGATACGATCTGAAATCACTTTCATCTTTGGAGAATGTCTCGCTTGCAACTATAGTTCCGCCCTGCCGTTCGAACTCATTCTCAAAACCTCGCGCAGCATCAACTGTTGCGTCGTTATAGTTTGCGGATATCATCCCGACATTTCTATATCCCGAAGCAAAAACGAATTTTGCTATTTCGGTTCCCAGCATTTCCAAATCATCGTCATTCTTGAAAATAAAATCGCCTGCCGTTTTCAGTTTAGAGGCCTGGGAAGACACGGAATAAAGTACAACGCCTCTGCTTTCGGCAATCGGTGCTACTGCTAGAGAGTGTTGAGAAACTCCTGTAATCAATGCCACAACGTGGTCAACGTCTATCAGTTTTTGCGCTGCCGAGACGGCATTCTTAACCTCACCGGCATGATCCTCGTAAATCAGCTCGATCTTCTTTCTCGCGTTCTGGTTGATTTCCTCTAGAGCGACATCAAGACCTTTTTTATTCCCTTCCCCATATGCCGCCTGATTTCCTGTCAGTGGCAGAATAACCCCGATTTTAACCATTCCTTGCGCGTCTTGCCTTTGGTCTTTGTAGGTATATATCAGAGCAACGATAGTTACAACAATGACTACCCAAATAATTGTTCTTGTGGTCTTGGACATATTCTAATTCTGATCTTACTCCAGTGGTTTTAATTCGTAAACTCTATTCTCCCACATATATCCATTACCATAATCTCGTTTTTGCTTCTTTAACACCTGGGATCTATATCTATATTTCCTCATAAGTTGCTGAAGATAAGCCGGATCTGCTGAACTCGACCAAACCATGATTATCCTTCCTTTATTGTTCAAATGTTTTTTTGCTTCTTTGATAAACCCATTGAGGACCTGATAGTTTCTGTCCACCGTGGCTCTTTCTAGAGTGTTTCTCGCATGGAACCATCTAAACGGTGGATTAAATATAATGAGATCAAATTTATTTTTGATGTTCGAAAATAAATCACTCCTCAAAATCTCTACCCTGTTGCCTAGTTTGTGACGTTCTATGTTCTGGGCGGCACATTTTAATGCTTTTTTACTGATGTCAGTTGCCGTTACTTTTGCCCCCTTCTTAGCAGCGAGTATTGCTTGGATTCCGACCCCAGTTCCTATATCCAAAACGGATTCTCCTCTTTTCGCTTCTTTTCTCACCACTTCTGCCAGTATCATCGAATCCATCCATAAGGGAGCAAATACCCCTGGACATAGGTAAAATTCCGAACCTAGCACCTTTGTTCTCTGCCCTTCTTTAATCTTTTTTAAGGTTCGGGATACCACTTCCTGCCACCTTCTCCTCTTGTTCTGCTCTGTCTTGGATACGGATGGAATATACCGAAAGGTCATCACATTAATAGAGCTGTTTTATTTCTTCAGCCTTCCCCTCAATGACCTCCCATTCTGAATACGTGACACCTATCACATCTCCGTTTTGATCAAATTTTATTTTGCCAAACTGTCCTTCAAACCAATCCATATCGTAGAAAAATCGCTTAACACAGTCCGTGTCAATGGAAGAATTCGATACACAGTTTTCCAAGGCATTCTTGGTTATCTGAATTGCATCCACATAGGCAGCCAGGAAAAAGTTGTATGACGGCTCCTGGCCGTGAAACGCTGTATACTCCTCCCTCAGCCCCTCATTTTTAATTGTATTAGAGATGTCCAGAGCGACGACTCCATTTGCCGCCTCGCTCAGTTCCCAGATCACCGTGGGATTAAGAATGATGTACGTTGAGTAGATTTTTTCCGCATTAATGCCCAATACCCTTGCCTGTCTTATGGCAATCGTTCCTGATTGTTGATCTATGGAGACGACGAACAACGCTCGCGGATGAACTGCCTTAATCTTGGTGAGCTGCATTCTTAAATCCGTGGCTTTGGGCTCATAGGTTTCTTCCGCTACAATGCGCCCACCCAGTTTTCCATACTCTTCCTTGAAGACTTTCAGAAGACTTTGAGGGAAAAGGGCGTTTTCGACAAGAACGGCGATCTCTTCGAACCCGTCGGCTATTGCAAGACCGGCGTATAATTTCCCCCTCACAACATCAGAGGGGAAGAGTCTAAAAATATAATCTCCTGCGTTTGTAATATCAGTGCTCGCGGCGTTGGTGGCTAAAACTACAACTTTATTTTTTTCCGCAACCGGGGCCACAGAAAGAGTTTCGCCCTATGTTACGGTGATAATAAAATTCACTTTATCTATATTGAATAACTTATTAATAGCATTTACCGCCTCCTTATTTTCGCTTTTACTGTCCTCTTTTATTACTTGTATCTGCCGTCCTTTTACGCCGCCCTCCCCATTTACCTTGTTGATCGCAAAATCCAAAGACATCGCTGCATTTTCTCCTAGAAAGGCAGCCCCACCTGTTAATGGGCCAATCCACCCAATCTTGATTGGTTCAGTTGAAGTCTGTTGGATCTGCCTGCTGTATGTATAACCAACAATAATAACTAGAACAACAACTACCCCTACGATTATTTTTTTGGTTTTGGATATATTTTTTACTGATTTATGAGTTATGAATAAATTTCAAACTACTCGTTCTTAAATCCGTAATCATTCTCCCAGATACGCTTCAATCACCTCCCGTTTTTCCAGAACCTTTTCCGATTCCCCTTCAGCTAACAGTTTTCCCTCATCCATCACGAAAACGTAATCAGAGAGGCGACGGATCAGCTCCATGTTGTGCTCGATTAAAATAACCGCCTTGTTTGCTTGTTTCAGTTCTTCCAACAC
>CAYXQM010000086.1:0-3129 GCA_964467495.1 uncultured Candidatus Saccharibacteria bacterium
GAAAACAAGTCTGAGAGTACCACCGCACAATACAGAGGCCGAGAGAGCTCTGCTCGGTTCTATTATGTTACGTCCGGAAGTGATGTTTGAAATCACTGATTTAGTCTATCCCCCATCTTTTTATTCCGAAAAGCATCGTCTTATATTTGAGACCATGTTTGACCTCTTCAGCAAGCGGAATCCAACTGATTTATTGGCTGTCTCTGCTCGACTAAAAGAAAAGAATCTGCTAGATGAAATAGGAGGTAATAGTTATCTTTCAGAATTAGTAAATTCAGTACCTTCTTCCGCAAACGCTGGATATTATGGCGCCATAATTCAGAAAAAACATATCGCCAGAAATCTGATTGGCGCTGCTGATTTTATTTCATCTCTGGGGTATGACGAAGCTGGAGAATTGGAAGAACTCTTAGATCAAGCCCAAAAGAAAATTTATGATGTTACCAATGTTTCCAGTATCCACAAATTCGTAGAGCTAAAAGAAGAATTGGCAGAAGCTTGGGAGCGGCTTGACCGCCTGCACAATTCCGGAGACGGCCTGCGAGGAGTAGCCACCGGTTTTAAGGACTTGGATGAAAAACTTTCCGGTTTGCAAAAATCAGATTTAGTCATTTTGGCCGCTCGGCCTTCAGTAGGTAAAACCGCCTTGGCCCTTGATATCGCCCGCCAGACCGCTGTGGAACACGGTACCGCTGTAGGCATTTTTTCCCTTGAAATGAGCTCTCAACAGCTGGTGGACAGAATGTTAGCTGCTCAATCAAACGTCAACGCTTGGAAACTGCGTACTGGCCGAGCGGTTACCGAAGACGACTTTGCTTCCATCCGTCAATCTTTGGACGTGCTTTCTAAGGCCCCTATTTTTATAGATGATCAGCCGGGAAATAATATTTTAAAAATGCGTTCTGTCGCTAGAAGGTTAAAGAACGAGAAAGGTTTGGGCCTTATTGTGGTAGATTATTTGCAATTAATGATGACCAATAAAAATTATGATTCAATGGTTAACCAGGTTACCGAAATTTCTCGTTCCCTTAAAAACTTGGCTCGTGAGCTTGAGGTACCGGTTCTAGCTCTTTCTCAACTTTCTCGTGCCATTGAACAAAGAGGTGGCCGACCGAAACTTTCTGACTTACGAGATTCTGGTTCGATTGAACAAGATGCTGATGTGGTAATGTTTATTCACAGAGAAGATAAAGCTAAAAATACCGAAGAAGCAGAGAAAACAAATATCGCTGAGATTTTGATTGAAAAACACCGTAACGGCGCCACCGGTAAAGTAGAACTCTTCTTCAACGAAAAGAAAGCCACTTTCCAACCGCTTGAAAAAGCTGAATTTACTGGCACCGAAGCAGAATTTAGAGAGTTTTAATACAAACAAATGAATAGTATTGAAAAATTAATAGAAATATTTTCCCATTTTCCGGGTATCGGGCCGAGACAAGCTCGGCGGTTTGTTTATTATTTACTAACCAGAGCAAATGGAACTTTAGAAGAACTCTCACGAAACATAAAAGATTTAAAAAATGATGTGGTGATGTGCGCCAATTGTAAAAGATTTTTTGAAAAGAAAGGTGGTACTACGACTTTATGTAAAATTTGTTCAGACAAAACCAGGGATGGTTCGTTGCTTATGTTGGTGCAAAGAGACGTTGATTTGGAATCGGTAGAAAAAAACGGAGGATTTAATGGTTTATATTTTGTCCTTGGCGGATCAATTCCAATTTTAGAAAAAGAACCAGAAAAAAGAATCCGTACAAAAGAACTAAAATCTTTTATTGAAAGAAAAATTAAAGACGGTTTGAAAGAAATTATTCTTGGCATGAATTGGAACCCAGAAGGAGAAAATACGGGAGATTATGTAGAAAAATTACTAAAACCAACCACCGAAAAACATAAAATCAAAATTTCTCACTTAGGAAAAGGGCTTTCTATGGGCACTGAATTAGAGTATGCTGATAGTGACACATTACATAATGCATTACGTAATCGAAGCTGAAAAAATTCTTCCGAGCGTGCCTTGCGCAGGCTGACGAGCCGAGCAGAGCAAATTTTCAGTAGAAAATTATGCGTGCTAAGCGAGGAAGAATTTTTTCAGCTTAAGATAATTTTATGAATATTAAAAAACATTACTCTTACCTTTTGATTATTTTGAGCATCATTGGGCTTTTGGCTTCGGCGGTTTTAATGAACGACGCAATCAAGCTAGCTGAAAATCCGAACGTTGAACTTCCTTGCAACATTAATCCTTTTATAAGTTGCTCTGATGTTGCTAGCAAATGGCAGTCACACGTTTTTGGTTTTCCCAATCCAATTTTGGGTATTATATCTTTCAGTTTGCTTTTGGGAATTGGTTTAATACTTTTATATCGCGTCGTATCTACTAAAAATAATGGCGCAATTTCTAGAACAAAACGTAATTTTTGGATTTTAGTAAATTATGGTACTTTGGCTTCTGTCTTATTTGTCGTTTGGTTTGCCTATCAAAGTATTTATGTTATTGGCTCCCTCTGCCCTTATTGCATGATAATTTGGGCTATTACTTGGCCAATTTTTCTTTACACCACCGTTTGGAATATAAAGGAGGGTCATTTTTCTCTTAACAAAATTCACTCCAAATTTGATGAATTTTTACAAAAAAACCACCTGCCCCTTTTGGTGGTGTGGTATCTCACCGTCGCCCTCCTCGTCTTCTCTCACTTTCGCGACTACTTTTTTGTTTAAGCTATTTTATTAATTTCCACTTTGAAAAATGGTTGGCGGTGACCGTTCTTTTTAAAGTAACGGCTTTTTTGTTTATATTTAATGACGGTAACTTTAGGATCACGGCCAATTTCAGCAAGAGTTCCTGTTACTTTTGCTCCTTCAACGTACGGAGTGCCTATATCTGTTACGTCTTTACCATTGTCTACAAGAAGCACTTTATCAAATGTTATTTGGTCACCAACTTTGTGATCCCCCTTGATTATTTCTATTTTTATAGCATCACCAACAGAAACTCTGTATTGCTTTCCTCCTGCTTCAACAACAGCAAATCCCCCATTTTCTACCGGAGATTTGGCTTTTACAGCTTTAACAATCTTGGTGTCCTTAACCGGTTTTGAGGCCTTTACTGGAGCCTTTTTTGATTCTTTT
>CAYXQM010000087.1:0-3073 GCA_964467495.1 uncultured Candidatus Saccharibacteria bacterium
TCGAAGAATATAAAAAAGGAAATACTGCAGTTCTCCAATTTTTAATAGGACAAGCAATGAAAGCTACGAAGGGATCTGCTAACCCTCAAAAACTTAAAGATATCTTCGAAAAATCCTTAAAATAAAGGCTCTTTTGCTGTGCTGGTAGTTACAAAGTCCTTATATTTAGTCTGGTCTTTGAATTGCTTCAGGACTATGTCGGGGGACAAAAAATTACCCCATCTATTTAGACCTATATAATCTTGGTAACTTGAATAAGGGTACTTATTGTAAGTGTTTTCCCATCCCCGAATATCTTTTGGGTTTTTGTGTATGTAGGCAGATAAATGTAGAAGTTGGATATTATTTTTTACACGGATCGCTTTAAAGGGGCTCTCAAAAACATGACCCTTCTTTTTATATTTGGCATTAAAATATTTGCCGTAGGCAGTTAAGACTCTGTGCATGTAGACTGACAGAATAGAATCTTCCATGTTTTGGATCAAGAGATGAAAATGGTTAGGCATTAAAACAAAAGCTACAAGTTCGATGCTTCTGTTTTTTAGAATCTCACTAACTCTGTCTTCTGTGGTACTGAAAGATCCTTTCTTGATAAAAGCTTGTGTACACCAGGAGACGTTATATATTTTAGTAGGGGATTGGAAGTGGGTAATTAAAAATATAAATCGTACTTTATCTTGATCGTCAATAAATATTTTTTCTTTACCGATGCCTCTACCAAAGACGTGATAGTGTTCATTTTTTGCAAAATTTTCATATCGCATGGCATATTTAGTATAACAAGAAGTTGGAAAGACCCCGTTCTGAGTGTGGATAACTACTAAACGCTCAGCGTCTAATATTAGACGCTGAGCGTTTAGTATAGATTTTTGGGGTGATATATTGTGTAATTGTGTAAAATATAGACCGGTAATGGACTAGATTTGCTCGATGTAAACTGTTGAAAATCATTAAAATTACCAAAAGAAAGTTTCTGGACATATTTTTGCTTGTAAGTTTTTAGAAGTTTCTAGACTGCTACATTTAGTCCTGTTATGGACCTCGACAGATTGAATATATTTATAAAATTGTGAGTTTTGAACCTTGTTTTAGTTTGATGAGAAGGTTCGGGTTTGATATTTAAAAGACGAGGTTATAATTAGAGATGGTGGGGGAAAGGGGGAGTAAATTAATGGGTTTGTCTTCAGCATTAAATTATCATCTACTTCTGCGTGCATATGTTATATATACATAGATATAACAGAACCAAAAACAAAAATTTTTCTAATATATTAAGAAGTTTATTTCGAAGAGTTCTCGTTTTTTAATTCTTGCTCCTCTTCTAAATGGCGGACAGCTAATTTACGAATATCATCTTTTTTCTTTTTTACAACCGAATTATTGTTCTCAATCATTTCTAGTACTTTGTCAATATCCTCTAATTTATAGATTCTGTAGTTATTAAAAGGGTGTCGATGAGCTTTCAATTTCCCGGACTTATCCCAATTTCTAAGAGTGATCTTGGAAACTCCTAATATAGTGGAGACCTCTTTTATGGTTATATATTGATTCATTTTATTTAAAATTAAAGACTACTAAACCTTTATAAACATTACTATATCATAAAATAGAAATATAAAGCTTTAATAATGTGGATAACCCATTTGTGTAATTTTTATAAGCATAATATAATTGATCCATGGTAAATTTACAATAAATAATTATCTAGCCTTTGATCTTTGGTAAAATTAGGCTCAATTACCGAATTTGTGGAAAAGAAGACGATTTTGGCGGGCTAGTAATCATTCAGGGCTGATTTATAAAGGTAAAAATCGAGTTGAGATGGATAAAATGAAAACCGGATAAATTTTGCGAGGATTGAGGAAAACATAATCATAAAAAATTAACAAAAAATAAAAGATTTTAGATTGGAAATTACTTCAATTTTTTGGTTCAAAAATTAAGGGAGTTTATCCCCAATTTTTATGCATCTCGTCTGGCCGAGATAGTATAATTATCCTTAATGGATAAGGCTCTAACGCTAAACGGAAAAAAATATATCTCGGCCAGACGAGCTGCTCAAATAACTGGTTACACCAGTGATTACATTGGTCAACTTTGTCGCGGGAAAAAAGTTGACGCAAAGTTAGTTGGTAGAAGCTGGTATGTTCTTAAAAAGGATTTAATTGCTCATAAAAATTCTCACCAAACTCATTTACCAGCAAAGAAGAGGGAATCCTTCACTCAAAAAATAGAGGAAAGGCTTGAAATGCCTAAAATTGAGAAGATTAAAGAAGATGTTACTTTAATTCAGACAGGAAGTTTTATTTATAATGAAGAAACGGAGAGAATAAGAGAAGTAAAAAAAAGATCTAAAGTTGGGAAATTAATATATATCCAAGACGACGCGGATCTTTTTCCGACTCCAATCAGGAAAATAGATGTAGACTCGCTAAAATATTTAGCTCTAGAGGAGACAGATAAAGTCAGTAAAAAATATCCAGTAAAATCTAGCTTTGAAAAATTTGTAATCAGTGTTGGCGTAGTTTCTTTAGTTTTGTTGCTGACTGGAACTTTTATTTTTGAAGAAAGTAATCTCAGAAAATTATCCTCGTTTAATTTAGGAAAAGAGACAAGAAAAGAATTATCTCTTCTTTATGAACCGTATGCTAAAAATTTATCTGAAGTAAATCAGAGTAGCAAAGAACTCGCTTCAGCTATATTTTCTGTAGATGGTTGGCAGCCGGTCACTGGCTGGATAAGAAATATTGCTTACAAAGTAGTAAAACCATGGCTACAAAAAGAAACAGTTCTGGTTGATATCACCTCCCAACCCCCTCTTACTTCAAGAGGAGAAGGAATGGCTCAGACAGTTGTTATTGCTGGTTCTGATAGAAATTATATAAATTTAAGAATAGATGAAAAATTTAATGAATTAAAAAATTGGTTTTTGGTTAACCCTTCAGCTCCGAATGTAAATCGCTATTATGTTACCAAACAGAATGACGTTATTGTTTCTAGAATTGCAAACTCTAGTAATTCTGCCGGTTACATCTCCGGCATTGCTTGGGGTGACATCACTGGTACTCTCTCA
>CAYXQM010000088.1:0-3055 GCA_964467495.1 uncultured Candidatus Saccharibacteria bacterium
GCCTTTTTTAGTGCCTATGCCTATCGTGTATATTATAATTCCGTCTTTTTTGGCAATAATGTCCAATTCCCCCCATTTTCTCCTATAGTTTCTGTCTATTACAGAAAACCTTTCATTTTCAAGCCATTTTGCTGCTGTATTCTCCCCTATCGCCCCAGTTTCGTTATGTTTTGCCATTTTTTGTCTTTGACTTATACACACTGTCCCCTTAGTTATCCACAGATTTGTTTAAAAATAACGCTAACTACACCACAAAGACATTTTAGCATTTTTAGGACATTTTTCCTCCCCTCTCTTAATGTAAGAGGGGGCTGGGGGTGAGTTATTTTGTTTTAAATTTCTTTTGTGATAAATTTAAAGCATTGCGGCCATGGTTTAGTGGTAGGACGGGTCCTTGCCAAGGACCAGGCGGGGTTTCGATTACCCCTGGCCGCACACTTCGACAAGCTCAGTGTAAACAAATTAAATATGTTATTATTTGTCCATGCACCCGTGGTGAAATGGATATCACGACGCGCTTCGGACGCGTTATTGTGGGTTCGAGTCCTGCCGGGAGCGCCCAAGTTTAAATGGATAAATCTAAGACAAAAATAGAAAAATTTGAGATACCGAAGGAAGTTTCTTATGTAACGGAAACCTTGAAAAGGGCGGGTTTTGAGGCGTACCTAGTTGGTGGGTGTGTCAGGGACTTGTTTATGGGTAGAAAGCCTAAAGATTGGGATATCACCACAAATGCCACTCCAGAGCGTATTATTCCCCTATTCCCCAAGACTTTTTACGAAAATGACTTTGGGACTGTTGGGATTGTAAACGAAGAAGTTATTGATGAGACTTTAAAAATCGTGGAAGTCACTCCTTATCGTATAGAAAGTATCTATTCTGACCACAGAAGGCCGGACAGTGTTAAATTTAGCCAAAATATACTAGATGACCTAAAAAGACGTGATTTTACAATAAATGCTATCGCCTACGATGCTGAAACCGGAGAGATTACGGATCCCTTTTCTGGTGTAGCTGACTTAGCCAGAGGAACTATCAAAGCTGTTGGTGAACCAAAAGACAGGTTTTTTGAAGATGGCCTTCGTATACTTCGCGCGGTGCGGTTACATGTGGAACTAAATTTCCCTCTAGATTCAGAAACAGAAAAATCAATATTGGAGAATAAAGATATTTTGGGGGAGGTCTCTAAGGAAAGAATAAGAGACGAATTTATTAAAATCATTATGTCTCCTAATCCAATGAATGGCCTCTTGCTCCTTAAAAAGCTAGGATTGTTGGCTTATATCATTCCTGAACTGGAAGAAAGTATTGGTATAGAACAAAATAAAGCTCATGCCTTTGACGTTTGGACCCACCTGTTAAAAACAGTTCAGCACTCTGCCGACAAAGAATATCCGTTACATGTGAGATTGGGAGCGCTTCTACATGATATTTCTAAGCCAGCGGCTAGGAGATGGGACAAGGAGGCCAACCAGTGGACTTTTTATGGGCATGAGGTTTTGGGTTCACGGGTAACCAAAAAAATACTTGAAAACCTTAAGTTTTCACGTGAAACTATAGAAAAGGTAACAAATATGGTGCGTTGGCATATGTTTTTCTCTGATACTGAAAAAATTACTCATTCGGCTGTTAGGCGGTTGGTAGCCAATGTGGGGGCAGAGAATGTTTGGGACCTCATAGATATGCGAGGGTGTGACCGTATTGGTACGGGTAGACCGAAAGAAAATCCTTACAGATTAAGGAAATACAAAGCTATGGTTGAGGAGGTAATGAGGGATCCAATATCAGTGGGGATGCTTAAAATTGATGGTAAAAAAATTATGGAAATTTTAAAGATTACTCCGGGGCCTAAAATAGGGCAGATACTGAATGCTTTGTTGGAAGAAGTTTTAGAAGATCCAAGTTTAAATACGGAAGAATATCTAAACAAAAAGACATTAGAATTATCAAAAATGTCCGACAGGGAATTAAAAAGTTTAGGAGAAAAAGGTAAAGAAAAGAAAGAGAAAGAAGAAGAAAAGAAGATAAAAGAGATAAGGGGCAAGCATTATGTGGAGTAAGAAATAAAAAAGTTATCCACTTTTTTGTCCTTTACAATAATTATAAAAGACATAAACTCTGTATCAGACGGCTGACCTTTTTTAAAAGACAATTATAATCATCAGCCATTTGGTTCTTTGGCAAACATGTGTTTGTGAAAGAAAGTTTGGTTAGACTTAAGAAGAGGGTTATATATATCTTCACTTGTTATTTATCTTAAAAAATGAGATATCATACTGCTTCTTGTGAATCGCGTTTTCTAACGAAACTTAACTTTCGAATAGTCTGTTCTTTTTGCAAGCCGCCTTGTCGTGCGAATCTCCTCCACCGCATCTTGGCGGTTTTGTTGTGTCTAGCAATTTATACAATAACCAGGGTGGTCAATTGGCATTGAAGGGTGTGCTCTACAAACTCCTTGCAGACAATAATATACAGAACTGTAATAATCAAAATCGGCAGCCCAAGAATTATTTGGGAACTGACATAATTCAGGGTGGCCTAAAGGACAAAATCTTATACTTACCTGCATCACCGTTCCGGTGGTTGAGTCAACCCAGTTATCCCAATCATAAACACTCCCGGGCCAAGGGGCGTTTGGCCAACTGCCACCGGACAAATAAGCTTCAAGCCCAGGCGGTAAACCACGGTCAACATCAGCTGGGAATGTGCCACCATGATCTTCGGTGTAAAGTTGTATGGCTGTCGCCAAACTTTTAAATTCTAATTTAGCTCTGGCAAAATTGGCGCTACTTCTGGATCCCGTGAGCGAAGATAAGATAATAGATGATAAAACTCCCAAAATAGCTATCACTACTAAAAGTTCTATCAATGTAAATCCTTTTTTCATTATGTTTAATTCTACCTTTTATTTTGTTTCCAACAAAATAGGGCAGTGGTCAGAGCCGGGGACATCAGGAAGAATTTTTGAACTCTTGATTTTAGGCAAGAACTCTTTATCCACAAAAAAGTAATCTATTCTCCAGCCAACATTTCTTTCTCGGGCATTGGACCAATG
>CAYXQM010000089.1:0-3043 GCA_964467495.1 uncultured Candidatus Saccharibacteria bacterium
ATAAATCATCCGTATGGTCAAAACCCGCAAACAAATATGTCAAATTTACTAAAGAATAACGCTTATCATATTTTAGGATTAGACGCTTCGTCTGCACAAAAAGATATTCTTAAGAGGTCGAAAGATATTGTAAAGAATATCCAGATTGGTGATACTCCTCATTATGATTTAGATATAGATGTTTTCGATAGTTTTCGAACAGAAAATTCCGTAAAAGATGCAATTCAGAAATTAACTTCACCCAAAAAACAAATTAAAGATTATTTCTTTTGGTTTAATATCGCAGACAAAATTGATGAACAAGCGGTAGGTATATTAAGACTAAAGAAACCAGAAGATGCTCTGCTTGTTTGGGAGAATAATGCTCAGGGCGATTCAACAAAAGCTCTCTTCTACAAAAAAAATCTTGCAATTCTATATTGTTTACTCTTATTCAAAGGGGATAATGATCACTATTTAAAATCATCCCTACGGTTATGGCACGAACTCGTTAACTCAAAGAAATTTTGGGCTGCTTTTTCCAAAATTTATAGGCTAAACGATGAATTAAACACAGATCAGGAAACAATCGACGAGTTTGAAAAAAATTGCGCTTCATATGTTGCCGACCTTTATACGGAAATCGCCGAAGTCAGAAAAAACAATAAATATGTTTCTGAATTTTCAGCAACCTTTAATACTAAGGGAGAAAAAACTTCTAAAAATTTATTGACCCCAATTTTTAACGAGATAACCGTTGCTATTGAAAAACTAGAAGCTTTAAAGGTAGCCGAGGACGGAGTTTTTCATAAGGAAAAAAGTGTAATTATTAAAGATAATATTTCGGTTATACAAAATTGCTGTAATAAATTTATGGAGTTGGGCCTATATGAAGATAGCCAAGTTAGGCTCATGAGAGACCGCGCGGCGAGCGTTTTAAGATCAATCAGCATTGATCTAAATAATACTCTAAATGAAACAGCCGTAGCCCTCGGTCTTGCTAAAATTGCAGACCAAATATCTGGGACTGAAGGCTTTAAAAATAAGTTGAAACAGGACTTAAATCAAATCGAAAAAAATATTGCCGATAAGGATAGGGATGAAAAATATAAGACGATTATTGATCCGATTATCGCTGATTTCAAATCTGGTAATATTGATAGGGCGTTAAAGGTTATTAACGAGTATATCTACAATGAAAATACCGATCCAGAATTGAAAAAAAATCTCAGAGAAATAAAAGAAGTAATTGAAGAAAGGGTAACAAAAAGCGGTACACCAATTTCGAATGCTCCTAGTATGTATACTCTTAATGGTTTTGGGACAAGAATTTATGGAGACACACTCTATTTCACAGCTTTATTTATACCAATCTTCCCGTTATCTCGATATAAACTAGAGAGCAATGGGAATTCATATACTTTTTATGGCAAATTACCACTTCATAAATGGCAGAATGTATGGAGAATTATTATAGGTATAATAGTTGTTATTATAGTAATTTCTATGTTTAGTGGATCATAAGGCGAAAGTTTTATGGAAAATAAAGATAAAATAAATTTTGACTTAGACTTTTTAGATAAAAATGTCAAAGAAAAACCGAAGCAAAAGCCAGACTCCTCAAGGGACACAAATAAAGAAAGTTCGTCAAAGGGGTGGATCTGGGCAGCAGCGGCGGTTGTCGGCATAATTTTTTTGGTTGTAGTTTTTTCCGGTAATAGTTCAAACGATAATACACTTTCAACTTCTACGGACAATATAACGTCTACGGATTTATCTGACTCGAATGCTAACACGTCCCTCGTAGATACTTCTTCGGTTAATTCAAACACCCCAGTGGTTACAAAAACGAGTGATCAGGTTTGTAAAGAGAATTATGGATCTCATAGTTATTATTCTGGCAATGCCGATGCAAGCGGAAGTTCCATTTGTGATTGTGGAGATGGCTATATGTGGAACAGCAAGAAAACAAAATGCGTTACAGCTGATCAATATTGCAAAGACATAAATGGTATTTACGCAACTTATAATAGCTCTGATAATTCATGTGGTTGTCAAGACGGATATTATTATGGGGCAACATCAAAAAGATGTGTTAACCTTATAACTTCGCGCGATGAAAATTGTGCTGCAAAATATCCAGGCACTAGCTTCTTAAAAACAGATTCAACAGATGGGAAAAGTATTTGCGATTGTATAGCCGGATATTATTGGAGCAATGATAGAACTGCTTGTTATTCTTTATCATCTTTTAGCCAATCTTGTGTAACTGCTTACGGTCAGGGAAGCTATTCTACTACTGATTATAGTACCGGAAAACGTGTTTGCGATTGTTCTTATCAATATGCTTGGAATCCACAGAGAACTGCATGTGTTACACTGTCATCAATAAATGCGATTTGTGAAAGGGATGTTGGACGAAATAGTGTATATGCAGGTTCCTCATCTAACGGAAAGTATGTTTGTACCCAACCTTATTAAAAAATATGCCAGAGCCATCAAAGAAAATAGATTTTGACTTAGATTTTTTAGATAAAAATGCTAAGGAGAAACCAAAGCAAAAGCCCAACTCTTCAAAGGATCCAAATTGGGTATTTTATGATGACAAAAATAAATCAGATAACGATTATAATAAGGGCCCCTCAAAAACGTGGATGTGGGTATTGGGAGTCATTGGTCTATTTGTTGTCATAGGTATTTTTTCGGGAGACAGTAATAATACTCCGGCTAACAATGGATTAGTTCAAGTAGGTCAATATATGTGTTCATCTTATTATGCTAATCAAGCAGATAGTATGGCGCCCCCAAGTTATCAGAAGTCTTCTTTGGACTCTACCAGTTCTGAATTAGATTCAAGGGGTAATGCTCTGGACACAGAAAAATCTCAAATTGAAAATGAGTACGTTGATGAATCAAGCCAATATAGCATCAATACCTATAATGCAAAAGTAGATGATTACAATAATCGACTTCAGCGATATAAAAACGATTTAAGTTCGTATAATTCTAACATCGCTACCTATAACGCAAAAGTTGATGCATATAATAATTATTTAATTAAAAA
>CAYXQM010000090.1:0-3021 GCA_964467495.1 uncultured Candidatus Saccharibacteria bacterium
CTGACTCAGGCCAAGTCACTTACTCATAAATTAATCGCCCTCATAAAATATAAAGTAGTTAAAAATAGACTTTTAAATAAAAGAGATAGATTTATTGCTAAAAAGATAGACGAAACTCTATGCCATAGCGAGAAAGGCATTCTCTTTATAGGTGCCTATCACGATATCAAACAGAAACTTCCCAAGGACATTCAAATCAGAGAGATAAAGGATGCGAAAAAAATAAAAGAGTACCAGAATTTACTTCCTTTCTGCAATAAGAGAAAAGAACGTTTTGAAGAATTAGGCAGGTATCTTATTTCAAAAGTGGAGCTGTAAGTGAATTTATTTGAGGAGATAAAAGAAGTTATTTGTGAGGAATTAGTGGTGGAGCCCGCAGAGATAACTCCAGAAACTACATTCACCGATGACTTAGGAGCGAATTTACTGGATCTCCCGGGCTTAGTTGTGGCTTTGGAAGAAGATTATGGCATAGAAATTCCTAAAGAGGATGCTCAAAAGATAAAAACAGTAGATGATTTAGTTAAATATATACAAAATAAAGTAGATCAATTCCAGTAAGTTGGAAAGACTAACTATGGAATTAAATTTTAAAACAAAAGTTACAGTTACCTTTCTTTTATTTATCTTACCGGCTGCGTCTTCATCGGTAGTCACCGATAAAGTCGAAGCCGGGACGAGGATAGTGATCTCAACTTCCGGCCCCGTCAAATTTAATTCTTATTGGTCAGAAAATCCGCCAAGATTAGTCGTCGAATTTCAATCCAGAAATATCTTAAGCAAGATAGATGACGAGGTTATAGTGGACCAAGGCGTAATAAAAAAGATCACCAGTACCTATCTTGGAAAGGGACAGGATAAGTCGCTTAAATCATTAACCTTCGAATTAATCGAGAAGGTGCCGTATAAAATCCATCAGGAAGGCAATGCTATTCTGTTGGACATTCAGGCGCCATTAGAGGCATCGGGATTTAGTATAGGCGCCGAGGGAAAGGAAGTTTTTATAGAAGGGGAAGTCAGCAATACTATTAAAAGATCGGAAGCAATAGATACCGCTGTTATGCAGGTAGCAAAGAACCGGCCATCTTTAGAAAATACAGAGACGAAGGCAACGCAGGGTAAAATTGTTTCCCCGGAACCGCTTAAGGCAAAAGGGGTTAAGAAAAATATTATACTTTGGTTTATAGGGTTAGTTTCAATTTCAGGTTTGGGATTTGCGCTTTGGCGTAAATACGTAGTGGTTAGGACAAAAAACCTGACCGAAAGGATTAGAAAAATTAAGTTAGAGTTAGAAGGAAAAGATAAACTTTTAAAGCAAGTGGAGATCATTCGTAAAACAATAGAAAAGACAGCGATAGCAAAGGAAGGAGAATACGAACAACTCAAATTAGAGCTACAGGAGAAAAATACGCTCTTTACACAAGAAGAGGCGATGCGAAAGGAAAAAGAAAAGACTTTGCTGGAATTGGAGAAGCAATACGAGCGGATCAGTAAAACAAGCGAATCCCTGAAAGACGTGCTGATTAAAAGAGGAATAGCTAAAGAATTGACTTTACCCGGAGAAAAAGGAGAACTTTGGATTTTGGGTAAATCGCAAGATCGAAGAAACTCACCCAGACTTTTTCTTACCAAAGATTTTCACAATACCGTAATTTTAAAAATTGGATCACAAAGCGCCCCGGGGCTTATAAAATCCTTCGCGGAAAACATCAGCTCTGGAGGCCTGTGTTTTAAGACATCAAAAGAACTCGACGATAGGCGCCCCGTTAGTTTAAAATTATTCTTTTATGGAAGCAAGGTCCCAAATTTCAAAACGCAAGGTTGGATTGCCTGGAAGAGGACAGCGGAGTCAACGAGTTATTACGGCGTTTCTTTTGATTGGCAGGAAGATAAAGATAAGTTAGAACTTAACCGCCACATAGAATCAAAAATAGGAGGGAGCTAAAATGGAAGGGTATTGCGTTAAGTGTAAAGCCAAAAAAGAGATAAAGGATGGCAAAGAAGTCACCTTAAAAAATGGCCGAGGTGCAATTAAAGGCAAATGTCCTGATTGCGGAACGGGCATGTTTAGGATTTTGGGCAAGAAGTAGGTAAATTAAAACATGTCATTTCAAGATAAAAAATTAATTTGTAAACAATGCAGCCAAGAATTTATTTTTACAGCAAGTGAGCAAGAATTTTATTTACAGAAGAATCTTCAATATGAGCCAAAAAGATGCAAGTTTTGCCGGCCGCTTAAAAAGATAAATCAAAGTACAAACAACAGCAATAATCCAAGGCAATTATTTAATGTGATATGCGCCAAGTGTGGCAAAAAGGCACAGATTCCATTTAAACCTATTTCAGAAAAACCTCTATATTGTAGACTATGTTATCAAGAGATAAAGATTAATCCTAAAGAATAGGCCTTCCCGCGCCTTCTAAGGAAGGGCCTAATGAGGAGTTTCTTGGAAATGGAGATTGAGAAACAATATATTAAGTGTGGTAAGTTTCAGGATACCGAAGTGGTGATTAAAAGAGCCGAAGATAAGATAAAAGAGACAAGAAGCATTAAAGAAAGACAATACTATGCCCAAGATATCTTACTCGAGGCAAAAGCTCTAATATCATGCTCAAATTATAATAGTAACACTGAAGATTGTTTAAATTGTCGCCTTATATTACTTAGGTATATCCAGGAGTATAAGCATTTAGCCGATAATGTAATAAAGAACCCTTTGGTAAATTAGGAGGAAGCATGTTTAAGAAAAATGATAAGCCAATAGCAGAAGGGGAAGTTATAAATATTGAAGCCGGGATCGAGGGAAATGTTAAATTTAGCGGTCCTGTGAATTTAAGGTTAAATGGCAAGTTTGAGGGTGAGTTGGAAACAAAGGGAACACTAATAATCGGAGAGAAGGCAGATGTGAAGGTCAAGACACTCAAAGGAGATACTATAACTATAGCCGGAAGGGTAAAGGGAGATATCATAAGCAGCAAACGCCTTGAACTTGCTGCGACTGCGAGGGTGATAGGAAATAT
>CAYXQM010000091.1:0-2946 GCA_964467495.1 uncultured Candidatus Saccharibacteria bacterium
GAAGGAACAATCTCTGAAGCCTTTATATAATCACCTGTTACAGTGTCGCGGATATAAACCTGAGTTCCGCTGTAAGCTATCATAGACAAATTAGCCTTGATAGTCGCGGAGTTCAGCAAAGCACCGGTTCCAAGATCAACAGTAATTTTAAGATTCCTAGCGGTATTAGCTGTTAAAGCGAAGCTCCCTGCCATTGTAACGACAGCAGTTGTGTCCGTAGCTGTTGTCGGCAGGGTGCCTGTCATTAAAGTAGCACCAGTATCAAAATCTTTAATCCTCAAGTCGGTTACCAAGGTTGTGTCGTTTCCGTCAATAATAGCGGCAGACCCAATAAGAGTAACGCCAAGTCTTATTACTTCAACAGATCTGTTGGAGGTTATGCTAAATTTGGTTAAAGTGACATCCTGTGTCTGCTTGGATACTTCGCCAGATGATGGACCATTATCAACCAAAGTCAAACTTGTAGTCTGGCTAACAATAACTGTCCTAACAACTTCCTGGGCATGATTTCCATCCGCATCTGAAACATTATAAGTGATAATATATGTTCCTGGTATGCTGGTATCCACTGGGTTAACAATGACAATGTTAGCCGTAATATCTCCATCAATATCGTCTAGGGCCGTTGCTCCCGCATCGTTATAAGAATCGCCAACGGTGATAGTTATAGTTTCAGCACCATTAAGAGTGATAACTGGAGGAACATCTGGAATCTTTAGATTTTGAAAACCATTATAATTACTAGTTTCTTTTGTGATAAAAACTCCGTATCCCTTAAGCTCTCTAAAGTCATTCAATAAATCCATATCTCCCGATGTTTTTAATGACCAAGAGCTGGTTATTTTTGGCGAATCCAAGCTAGAATTCCCATACGTAAAATCAATAACTGAATCTACATAGTCTTCAGATCCGACCAATAAAGAATGTAAAATTTTGCTGGGATTGTTTGTATCAATATTGCCGCTACCCTGGGGAAGCGCATAATCTGGGTTGGCTATGCCTATAGCATTCCAACCAGGTTGAAGAGTTCTCTGAAACAATCTTTGGGCTGGAGATAAGTTAAAATTATAATTAAGTTTTAAAGTTTGATTGAGCCCAGTCTTATTATTAATAAAATAGGCGAAGAGTGGTTGGAATTCAGTTTGGCTAGCTTCCTGCATTGTTTGCCAGCCAGAAACGGAGTCTGGATCTAATAAATATATATCTAGGTTGCCTGAAGTTTCAGTAAAAGAAAATTCGTGGCTCAATAGAACTTTTGGAGTTGAGACAATATTCCAGCCCGGCTCTAATCCGATAATTTGATAAGTAGTTGTTCCCGCACTAACCGCAAATGCCCCTTGAGCGAATAGAAGGCTTCCTAAAATAATTAAAAAAGGTGAAATTATATAGACTATGACTGCTTTTTTTGTTTTTGGTTCCATATTTTTTTGATTCTAAATTATATAATAATTTTTAATAAATGTCAACCTTTATTATTCGAGAGGTTTATAATGCATACTAAAAACATCTCTACCTTTAAAATAGCCCTATTTACTAAAAATTCAAAGAGAATTAAAAACTGCCCAGTAAGGGCGTTTGTTTACCAATTCCTTTTGGTAATTTTCTATAAGGGGAAGCTGGCGAAGATTAAGGAAATTTATAAAAATTTGGGGTTAATCTCTTAATTTTGAAACTCTCTCCTAGTATTAGTTTGTGTGTATCCCCGCCTTAACAGCAACGACATAAAAATTTTGGAGAAGAGTGAAAAAAAATAAACGCCCTTTATCCGATATAACTGCCTCGTTTATAGCATCTATGTCGGGACTTAGTCCATTAAAAAGTAAATTATATTTACTACCACAACTATCTCTTTTTATCGTATCTTTAATTATTTTTAAAGCTGCTATCTTATTAGAAGGAGTAGTTGTTACGTTTTTAAATATTTCTAATACCGCCTTAAATTCAGCGGGAGACGAAGAGACAAAAGAGCATTCATTAAAATTAAAACGATCAAAACATAAAACAAAATTTTTAGGTTCATCGTTTATCGAAGAAACGGAGACTGCCTGAGGAAGCGGAGAATCAATAGGCAACCTCGTAAGGCTTTCAACATACTTAAGGCGTTCTATCGGCTGATGAAAGAGCCTACTCTTTATCTTGCCGATTAATTGATTCAGCTGTTTGGAGTCTTTGTTCATAATATTCTTTCATTCTCTCTTCCGATATCTCATTTTGGGAATTATCAGCGGGAGACAATCCTTTTCTAGCTTCCTGCCATGGTAGTTCATTATGGGTTAAAATCTCTAAATAATTACCGTCATATTTTCCATAGAGCTCCCAAACAGAATCAATTACTTTTTTTTCTTCGGGAAAAATAGCACTGAAATCCTCTTTTAATATATCATCAGGAGGGTTTGCGAAATCGAAACCTTTAAAAAATTGATAAACTTCTGGGACAGTCGGACCATGAACCCAAGCTTCTATTTTATTTTCAAACAATTTTTTCTTATTAAAAACCAAATTCCAAGCTTGAGAATAATAAAGTAATTTTTGAATCTTTTTGTTATCAAGACCCTTTTTATCTTCTTGATTTTTCTTAATAAAATACTCTGCTATTAAGATAGCTTTTTCTTTTTTGAGATTTTGCGTGGTCATATTGCTTTCCTCAATTTATCGTCTTCCCTTATTATAACTAAAAACGGGTGTCAAGCATAGGGATGAAAAACTGCCAGAAGATGGGCTTTTTCCCATTCCAGTAAATTAACTTATAATAGAGCTAATGAAAAACCGTATTTACCACAGCTTAATAGCCTTCTTTGGCGGCCTGTTTGGAGTCAGTGTTCTTTATATTGTCTTTTATTTACTCTTTAACTTGGCCGGTTTTGGGAAACCTTTCCCGGCAACTCCTCTGGGGATTTTTCTGCATATCCTAATTATAAACAGTTTTATTGAGGAAGGTGTAAAATT
>CAYXQM010000092.1:0-2936 GCA_964467495.1 uncultured Candidatus Saccharibacteria bacterium
TAAAATTCAAATCCCCAATAGTAGACATCAGATTATCTCCCCTTTGTCCGCCAGTACCGTCAACTCTAGTGCCCCCATAATTTGGCTGTGATTGCTGTTGGCGTAAAATTTCATAATTTAATCCATAACCAAAAATCCATTTATTATTTTCAAAAAAATCTTGCCACCAAGCCTCGTTATCAGGATGTTCGCGTAATCCTTGTAAAAATTCCGATAGTTTTTCTTTTCTCTTTAGCAAAACATCCATATCTTTTTGCGTAAGCGAAACGCCAGATGAAGATATAATTTGCTTGGCTATATTTATAATACTCTGATGATCACGCCCACTTAAAGCGTTGATAATTTCAGCTTCATCTTTTGACACCAAAGAGAACACACCCTGCGGTAAATCAATTTCCTTAATTGAATAAAGAAAGGAAACCACTTGCCAAAACTGTTCATGGCATTCATTTAAATCAATATTTGCTTTTATGTTAGTTGCCTTAACTTCTTCAGTTTCAACAATTTTTTTGGTTTTGTCCCTGACCGACAAAGACAAGCGAGGCGTAAACTTTTCTCCCTTTTTTATCAAAACCACTTTGCAGATATAATCTACGTGTGGTTTTTCCATTAAAATAAATTGCTTTATAAGTCTTCTTGTTTTTTTATCAGAAAAATAATAAAACTGCTCCTTTTCTTCTGTCGGATTTATTTGCAAATCACAAAAATCGTCTTTGCCAATGACAAAATCTGTATTATCCAATTCATCCCAGCCCAAAGCATGCATTATTTCTTTAGAATATTTCATATGTTAAAATCGCTTATATTATGCAGCTATTAGTTTACAAAGTCAAATTTTAATGCCCTTTCATTTTTATTATACGAAGATGTATAATATAATGAAATACAATAAGTCATGAAAAAACATAAAAATAAATTGCCAAAAATAACTACACCTACCTTATTCACAAATAAAAAACCTTCAAATAAAAAAACTTCCTTTAAGATGATTGACTTATTTGCTGGTATTGGTGGAAACAGATTGGGATTTGAAAGCATCGGCGGTGAATGTGTTTTTACATCAGAATGGGATAGACCCGCACAACAGACGTACCAAAGTAATTTTGGAGAGTTACCATACGGAGATATTACAAAAATTGAACCCAAGGAAATACCAAAATTCGATGTAGTTTTGGCAGGGTTTCCCTGCCAGCCATTTTCTCAAGCCGGAAAAAAACTAGGACTTGCGGATACGCGTGGCACGCTTTTTTTTGATATTGCAAAAATTATTGAGTACCATCGGCCTACTATCGTGTTCCTTGAAAATGTTAAAAGATTTAGAAGTCACGACGGAGGAAAGACATTTGAAACAATCAAAAATGTACTTGAGGGTCTAGGATATGAAATATACGCAGAAGTCCTAAATGCAAAAAATTATGGAGTTCCGCAAAACAGGGAAAGGATTTATATTATTGGCTTTCTAGGCAAAACTAATTTTAATTTTCCAGAGTCTGTCGGAATAAAAACTCGTTTTGGAGACATTCTTGAAAAAAATATTGATTCCAAATACACAATTTCTGACAAGCTATGGGAGGGTCACCAAAGAAGAAAAAGAGAACACAAAGAAAAAGGAAATGGTTTTGGTTATTCAATATTTAACGAAGATTCTCCTTATACGAGTACAATTTCGGCTCGTTATTATAAGGATGGGTCTGAGATACTTATAGAACAAAAAGGTAAAAACCCACGCAGACTAACACCTAGAGAAGCGGCTCGTTTGCAAGGTTTCCCTGATGACTTTATTATTCCAGTCAGTGACATGCAGGCATACAAACAATTTGGAAACAGTGTGGCTGTGCCAGTTATAACGGCATTGGCAAAAGAAATTGATAAAGCATGGAAACAGTTAAACAAAACCTCCGACAATAAAGCAAAGAATATCAATCTTGATCAGATTAAAAAAGAAAGCGTCAAAAAAGCTCAAGAAAAAGCCGCCTTAAAATCAAAGTTAGTAAGTATCGGTAATTAGAGAGTCCCAATACTTATTATATGCTCTCCACTGAGAGTAAGGTCTTGGATTGCCTTGATACATACCGCTATCTAAAAAAATTAAACCTTTCCTGACTCCCATAATCCAAGCCGAAAAATCAATTGGCGGACCAAAAACAATTTTTGAATAAGTGCCGGTTTCGTCCTCAACGCATTTGAACCAGCCTAACTTGTTAAATTTTCGTTCAACTTTTTTTTTCATCATTTCTACATCCCATTTCGCAATTACCAAATTGTCTTTTTGCATTTCTTTCGGAACAATTTTTGCTTTATCAGTTCTACAATCTTTTTTAAAGGAATATATTGCTAGAATATTATTATTGTCGTCAATTTCTAGTATCTGGCCACAGGAACTGTAGCTATTAATTTTAGGGGTTGGCTTTCCGGACCACGAGTATCTGTTGTTCTTTTTAGGATTGGGCGTACCAAAAATCATTATAAATTGGTCTCTTGTGATATTGTATTTTTTGTCTTTAAAAATGTAATAACTTGCTGACCAATCACCAAAAGTTGTTTTTATACTTGTGTAATTTTTCATTTCAAAACCCCACAAATCCGGTTCATTTTTCCTGTTATGAACAATTTTCATCCGCGTTTCCAACCAATGCCCTCCCTTTCCGTCATGGGCAATATTCGCACCTGAAGTATCAGGTATTTTACCTTTCACCTCCTTATAAAACAATTCGACAATCCGTCGTTTTATTTCCTCTGGAGTTTCTACTGCTTGGAGTGTATTCATGTCTTTCATTAACAATAGCTCCGTTCCTGCTGAAATTCAAGCACAAAAACCTGGTTTTAAGCCTGGGTTAGTTTTATACACTCAAGGTTTACTGCTAAAGCGTCCCTGGGGCATCCAGAACAAGTTGAGATGCATTTGTATGTGAAAGATGTATATTTCTATATCCTGC
>CAYXQM010000093.1:0-2922 GCA_964467495.1 uncultured Candidatus Saccharibacteria bacterium
ATTCTCTTTTCTACCACTGCTTGCATCGCCTCACGAGCGGGACGGAGATATTTATAGGGGGCAATTTCATCCGGATTTTCGGAGAGAGATTTTTGAAGGCCTTGTTTGTAAGCCAGGCGCAATTCGGTATTTATGTGAATTATGGAAATACCGGCTTGAATTGCCTGTTTAAATTCTTCGTCTGTAATACCAGAGCCACCATGAAGAACCAAAGGCACTCCAGCTGCTTCTCTTATCTCTTTAATTCTTTCTATATTTAATTTTGGATTGCCGTTTCTCATCATGCCGTGAATATTGCCGACAGCTGGCGCGAATAAGTCTATACCAGTTTCTTTAACGAATTCGGCCGCTTCTTCGGGTTTGGTCATGGTGCCTTCTGTCCCAGCTCCTTCCGGTAATTCTTCCAAAACTTTTGATGACTTGCCAATAAAACCAAGTTCAGCTTCTACCAATATTTCTGGATTTCTTGAATTTTTATATTCAACAGATTCTTTGGTCATTTTTATATTTTCTTCATAAGATTTTTCAGCGCCATCTATGATAACGGCGTCAAAATTGGCATCTACTATTTCTTTAACTCGATCAACAGAATAAGTATGGTCAGCATTCAAGAAAATTGGCAGACCTTCTTCTTTAACGGTATCAACTAGAGCTTTAACTTGTTTTACTCCAATAAAATCTCTTTCCCCTTCTGAAACGCCGATGATAACCGGTAAATTCATTTTTTTAACAGCGCCAACTACCGCCCAAAATCCTTCAATATTGGAAATATTAAAATGTCCAATAGCGTTTTTTTTCTCTTCTGCCTCGGCGATGTATTCGCGTAAAGTTTTCATATCCACATATTATCACAATTTTATTTTTTAAAAATTTCCATAGTGTATAATTATTTTAATGAATCTTTTCCATCGTAATAAAGATTTTGATTTTGTGGCTATCGGTGATATTACCACTGACGCTTTTATTCGTCTTAAAGATGCAAAGACCATTTGCAATTCAGAAGGTAAAAAATGTGAACTCACTTTAAGGTTTGGCGACAAAGTTCCTTATGAATTTGTGGAGGAAGTGAGAGCAGTTGGTAATAGCGCCAATGCCGCTGTTTGCGCCACTAGATTAGGACTTGATTCGGCCTTAGTCACAAATATCGGAGATGATCACAATGGCCACGAATGCCTAGCTACTTTAAATAAAAATAAAGTAGCCACTGACTTTGTTTCGGTAGAAAAAGATAAGGAAACCAATTATCACTACGTTTTGTGGTTTGAAGATGATAGGACTATTTTGGTAAAACATCACGAATATGATTATAAATTACCAGATATAGGAACGCCAAAATGGCTTTATCTTTCCTCCATTGGAGAAAATTCTCTGGATTATCATAAAGAAATCACCGAATATTTGAGAAAAAATCAAGAAGTAAAATTTGCTTTTCAACCGGGCACTTTTCAGATGAAGATGGGAATTGAAAATTTGAAAGATTTGTATGCTCGCACTGATATCTTCTTTTGCAACACAGAAGAAGCTAAAAATATTTTAAACAAAAAGGATGAGCAAGATATTAAAAATTTATTGAAAGAAATGCACGATATGGGCCCGAGTGTCACAGTTATTACAGATGGACCAAAAGGAGCTTACGCTTACGACGGATATGAAGGATTTTTTATGCCGCCTTTCCCAGATCCCAAACCTCCTTATGATCGCACTGGTGCTGGTGATGCTTTTTCAGCCACTTTTGCTTCCGCAATCGCTTTGGGCAAATCACTTTCTGAAGCTTTTCTTTGGGCACCAGTTAATTCCATGTCTGTCGTCCAACAAGTTGGCGCTCAAAAGGGCCTTTTAACTCAAGAAGAAATGCTCAAGTTTCTTTCCCAAGCTCCAGAAAATTATCGTCCTCAAAAAATTATGTAAAAAAAGAGTGGGGGTCAGTCAAACCGACCCCCCTCCCGTGCTGGCATCACCTCCTTCCTTTTTGATATCCAGAGAGTTTAGAGGAGATTGTTTATAAAATAACAAAACAGAAAACTATTGTAAATAAAATAGGTGGATTACTTTTTTCTACTCATTACTTTCTCAACCGATCCTTCAATATGCGAAACCCCCATATGGTAATACTCTATGAGTTCATCTGGAGTACCAGACTGGCCATATTTATCATGTACACCAATAAGTTCCATTGGGACAGGATAATTTTGAACCAAAACTTCAGCAACAGCAGAACCAAGCCCTCCGACCACTTGGTGTTCTTCAACGCTGACGATCCCTCCGGTCTCTTTTGCTAAGTTAATGATAGCTTCAAAATCCAGTGGTCTGATGCTTGAAATATTCAAAACTTTTACAGGAATACCTTTCTCAGAAAAATTTTGAGCAGCAATTATTGCTTTATGAAGTAAGGGCCCAGTCGCAATAATACCCACCCGAGCTTGCATTGGTGGATCAAAAAATATCTGAGCTTTTCCAATTTCAAAAGACGTCTCTTCAGTGGTAATAACAGATGTTTTTTCTCTAGCTAATCTTATATAAACTGGCTTGTCTATTTTAGCTGCCGCGATAGTTGTTTTCTTTGCCTCTATTGCATCACAAGGAGACAAAACAATCATATTGGGCAAAACTCGCATCAGAGCCATATCTTCAAGAGCTTGATGCGTTCCACCATCAGCGCCAACGGAAACTCCAGCGTGACTACCCACTATTTTTACTGGTCTATTATTGTAAGTAATGGTGGTTCTAATTTGTTCCCAGTTTCGTCCGGGACTAAATATGGCATAAGAAGCCGCAAAAGGAATTTTGCCCATAGCAGCCATCCCGCTGGCAACGGTTATTAAGTTTTGTTCAGCCACTCCCATCTGCACAAATCTTTCCGGATATTTTTGAGCAAAAAGATTCATTTGGGTTGACTCGTTCAGATCAGCACAAAGGCCCACC
>CAYXQM010000094.1:0-2913 GCA_964467495.1 uncultured Candidatus Saccharibacteria bacterium
GTCTCTATAATTTTAGGATTTGGTATTCTTGGTTCACCTAAAACTCAAAGATTAATACGGTTGGATAATCAAAAAATTTCTGATCTTCAAAGTCTGCAATGGCAGGTCATCAATTATTGGCAAGTAAACGGAATGATCCCAGAGTCAATGCCTGGCGCGCCGGAAGGAATTGAATACAAAAAGACAGGCAATTTAGATTTTGAACTTTGTGCTACTTTTAATAAAGAGGGTAAATTTGTAAGTCTAGACACAATGAGTGTTCAGAGTTATCCTTCAAAAACAATAATGAAAAATGATGATTGGTCTCATGGTATCGGAGAGCAATGTTTTTCTCGTACCGTTGATCCAATCGCTTACCCAACTCAGGTGAGGGGGTAAAGATAACAAATAAATAAAATTGGTAGAAAGTATATTTTTATTGTATATTTTTAATATGCAAAAAAAGTACGATCACAAAGAAATAGAGAAGAAATGGCAGGAAATTTGGAAGAAAAATAATTTATACAAAATCTCTGATGAATTAAAAGGAGAAAAATCTTATGTCTTGGATATGTTCCCATATCCTTCTGGAGATGGACTTCACGTTGGACACCCAAAAGGCTACATTGCAACGGATGTTTATTCGCGGATGAAAAAAATGCAGGGGCATAATATTTTGCATCCCATGGGTTGGGACGCTTTTGGTCTGCCAGCGGAAAATTATGCTATCAAAAACAAAGTTCATCCGCGTATTGCTGTAGAAAAAAATATAAAAAGGTTCAAAGAACAACTTGAGAAAATTGGTTTTAATTATGATTGGGAGAGGGAAATTAATACTACTAATCCAGAATACTACAAATGGACTCAGTGGATATTTTTAAAACTTTTAGAAAAAGGTTTGGCTTATGAATCTAATGAACCCATAAACTGGTGCCCATCATGCCAAACCGGTCTCGCCAACGAAGACTTAGAGAATGGAAAATGTGAAAGATGTGGTTCAGAGATCGAACAAAAATCAATGCGTCAATGGGTCTTGAAAATAACTGATTATGCAGATCGTTTGCTTGAAGATTTGGAAGATTTAAACTGGCCGGAATACATAAAGGAGAGTCAGAGAAATTGGATAGGGAGGAGTGAAGGGGCGGAAATAGAGTTTCCGATAGACAACCCCTCCCCGGACTTCATCTCGACCCTCCCCGAAAGGGAGGGAACTCCAAAATACTACACTACAGATTTACAAACATATAGAGCACTTCAGGATAGAGCTGTAGATATGAGGGGTAATCCAACTACAGCGGAAGACACTCTTTGGCAAGGATTAAGACGTCATGCAACAGGAAGCCATTTCAGAAGACAATGGATAATAGATAGATTTATTGTGGACTTTGTTTGTCTGGAGAAGAAATTAGTTATAGAGGCAGATGGAGATATTCATGATTTAAAGCAAGAGGAAGACAAAGAAAGGACTAAAATTTTAGAGAAACACGGGTTTAAAGTTATTCGATTTAGAAATGATGAAGTTTTAAGTGGCGCCAAAGAGGTACTTAAGCAGATAAACGAGGTCTTGGAAGCCCTCCCTTTGGGGGAGGGTTGGGGAGGGGTGGTTCGAGTTTTTACTACTCGTGCAGACACTCTGTTTGGAGCAACTTATTTAGTATTAGCACCAGAGCATGAACTAATTGAAAGATGGAAAGATGGAAAGATAGAAAATTGGAAAGAAGTAGAAAAATACATAGAAAAAACAAAAAACAGAACCGAAATAGAAAGAACTGATGTAAAAAAAGAGAAAACAGGAGTAGAAATAAAAGGAATCAAAGCAATTAATCCAGCAACAAAGGAAGAAATACCAATCTGGATTGCTGATTATGTTCTGTCACAATATGGCACTGGCGCTATTATGGCTGTCCCGGCTCACGATGAGCGCGATTTGCAATTCGCCAAAAAATATAACTTGCCAATAAAAGAAATCACTTTGGATTGGGGTATGTTAGAAAAGTTTGGGAAAAAGACAGTTAAATACAAACTGCGTGATTGGGTGTTTAGTAGACAGAGGTATTGGGGAGAGCCGATACCGGTAGTGCATTGTGGAAAATGTGGAGTGGTGCCAGTGCCGGAGAAAGATTTGCCAGTTAAATTGCCCGAAATTGAAAAGTATGAACCGACAGGGACGGGGGAATCACCTCTCGCTGGTATAAAAGATTGGGTAAATGTAAAGTGCTCAAAATGCGGGGAAGAAGCCAAAAGAGAAACCAATACTATGCCCCAATGGGCTGGTTCTTCTTGGTATTACCTACGTTATGTTGACCCTGAAAATTCTAAAGAGCTGGTTGATAAGAAAAAAGAAAAATATTGGTCACCAGTAGATATGTATGTCGGTGGAGCGGAACACGCTACTCGCCACCTTATTTATGCTCGCTTTTGGCACAAGTTTTTGTATGACATAGGTGTTGTGAATTATAAAGAACCGTTTAGCGAACTCCACAACGTTGGCCTTATTCTTGCTTCAGATGGCAAAAAAATGAGTAAAAGATTTGGTAATGTTATCAACCCTGACGATATAATAGAAACTTGGGGAGCAGATTCTTTGCGCTTGTACGAAATGTTTATGGGACCGTTTAGCGATTCTATTGCTTGGAACACAGACAATATAATGGGGGTTAGGCGCTTTTTGGAAAAGGTTTGGAGACTGGCTCAAAAATTTCAAGAAGAAAATATCACCCCCCGCCCCCCTCTTAATTTAAGAGGGGGTGCCGAGCAAAGCGAGGCGGGGGTGATAGGTCCCAAATTAGAGAGCCTGCTTCATAAAACCATTAAGAAAGTTACGGAGGATATAAATGATTTCAAATTCAACACGGCCATTTCGGCTATGATGATTTTTGTAAACGAATTAGACCATATTCCTGAAATATCAAAGGGCACCTTTGACACTTTTCT
>CAYXQM010000095.1:0-2904 GCA_964467495.1 uncultured Candidatus Saccharibacteria bacterium
TTTTCAAAATTAAAAGGCAAAGTATCCAAAAAATCCTGCACTTTTTTTGGAGTAGAAAGCCTTTTGATAACTTTTAGTTCATCTCTATTTAAAATTTTTTCTATCTCTTTTTTCATGCCATTAATATGCTATAATATACCTATGAAAAATAAAGTCATCATATTAGTTGGAGTCTTGGTGGTCATAGCCTTGTTTTTTGCCGTGAGAAATGTTTCTTTTGCCCCAACTGAAGAAATGGTGCCAAACGAAAATCAAGACATCGGCATTGAAAAAATAAAGATTAATCCAGAGACACCAGATATCACTTTACCTCTATCAAATGCCCCAAAAGATGTCGCCTGGGCAGTTTTCCAGACATATTTAAACTACAACAAAAATCGCAATTTTGAAGGAGTGAAGAGCGTTGTTTATAAAATAGCCCCAGTCTGTAAAGACCCAAAGACCAGAATCGATTGCGAAGCTCGAATGGGTTCTGCTTATGCTTATGGCAACCTCATGAAAAAAGAAGATTTCACGAACGTTTGGAGTGATGAAAAGCAAATCATTCTCTCTTCTAATTTTAAAGTTGATGAAGATAACAACATCATGGCTCGCACCAGATCTATTATATTTTTTATAAAAGACCAGGGAAACTGGAAGATGCTAAGTTTCAGTCCCTTTAAAGGGGCGACAATTAACAAAGGCACCGCCTCTCAAGAGGAACTTAACGACCGACTGATTACTTACACCGAAGATAAGGACCAGGATGGCATAGCCAGTTACGAAGAAGAGTGCATCTCTGCTGAAACTAAGGACACCTGTGTTCCAACAAACCCAAAAACCCGCGACACTAATGGTGACGGTTGGTGGGATGGCGTTGAAGCCTTAATGAATGGCTAATTGGAAATTATGAAAGGTGTTTGGAGACCAATTTGGTCATCTCAAACATATTGACTACAGATTTACCGCCAAAAACTTTCTTCAAGTTTTCATCAGCAACAATGTTGCGCTTGTTTTCTGGGTCCTGCAGATTTTTGCTTTTTATATAAACCCAAAGCTTTTTAACTACTTCTGACCTAGGCATTGGGCCATTGCCTACTACCGCTGCCAAGTCCGAGCTAATTGTCATCGGCTTCATAAACGCTGAATTAGATTTCGCCATACTTTTTTATTAAATAATAATTATTAACTAATGCTAATGTGGCCGATTATACCACAGGAGGATTGTTTTTGCTAAAGCTAAAGAGGGTATTGAATTTGAGTTTTAAGACTGCGAACAAGTAAATGATTTCCAAAATACCAGCAGTGTTAACTATCAAAAGGATTACAAACCACCAATTCTGCCCTTTCCGAGCCGAGTGCCAAAGAGCCAACCCTTTCCAAAAGAGACCCCAGACTAAAAACAATAAAAACAAAGGTGTCAGAGCAATTAAACCATTCCCCAACCCTTGTCCCATAAAACCATATTGCATATTTTTATAAATTAATGCTAATGCGGATATTATACATTTAAACCTCAATTAAATGCAAAGGGGTCTGGCTAACTGCTGACCAGAACCAAACGAGATGATGCCTTTACCGGATACGCCAATAAAAGTGGCAGGTGATAATTTTGGGATTGTCATATTCCCCCAATTCTACCAGAAACCCTTTTTATCTCAAAGCAGAAGACCGCAGGGCGAACCGTACGGTCTTTAAGTTGGTGGACGGGATGAACGATGTGCAGGACCCTCTTTTCTCAAGTTTTGAGTTTTTGGTATTTTTTGTAGGAATATAAATTTATGGTATCACGATATCTAAATTGTGGGGTTGGCTTTCCCTGACAGAAGCTTTGGTTACAAACATAAATTTTGCTTTCTGGTAAAATTGCTCTATATTTTTTGCACCAACATATCCCATTGATATTTGAATACCAGATCCCAAACTTTCAACAATAGACGATGACGGGTCGCGATATGCTATTAACGCCTCAACCCCCTCAGGAACACTTGTCTTGCCTTTTTGTAGGTAACGGTCTTTGGAGAATCCACTCGACAAAACTTTTTTAGACCCCATTCCTCGATATTCTTTGTATTTTTTATTATTCTTTATAATTATCTTTCCGGGAGATTCTTCTGTTCCTGCTAAAAGGTTTCCAAGCATAACCGTGGATGCTCCAGCCGCTAATGCTTTCGCCGCATCTCCAGACGTACGAATTCCTCCATCGGCGATAACCGGTACACCGTATTTTTGCGCCACTTTGGCGACCTCAATAATCGCTGAAAATTGTGGGACACCAACACCACTAACAATTCTTGTGGTACAAATAGATCCTGGACCGACCCCTACTTTTATTCCATCTGCAAAAGAAACGAGTTCCAAAGCGGCTTCTTTTGTCGCAATATTTCCAACAACTAGTTTAGTTTCTTTTTTTAATAACTTTTTAATTTCTTTCGCACTTTTAATAACTTTTTTGTTATGTCCGTGGGCGCAATCAATAAAAATAATGTTGCATCCGGATTTTTCTAAAGCCAAAGCCCTCTTAATATCAAAAGGGCCACACGCCGCTCCAACCAACAAGTTTTTTATTTTCACTTGCTTGACCATCTTCACCTGGTCTTCTATTGTGCAATTTCTGTGCAGCACTCCTAATCCGCCCAAGTTGGCAATAGTAATCGCCATTTTTGCTTCCGTTACCCGATCCATGGCAGCGGATAAAAATGGTGTATCTAAAAAAATACCGCGGCAAACCGCAGATTTCAAATGAGTTTCGCTTGGTTCAATGTCGCTAGATGATGGTCTGATTAAAACATCATCAAAAGTAAAAGCTTTTTGTGGAGAAAATTTTTCGTCCATATGTAATTGTAGCACTCAAACGAAAAATCAAGCAAGAGGATATTTGGGTAAAATGAAAGACCGCAGGGCGAACCGTGCGGTCTTTGGGCT
>CAYXQM010000096.1:0-2881 GCA_964467495.1 uncultured Candidatus Saccharibacteria bacterium
CCCAACAATTCAATTATTTTATCCTGTATCTCTTTCTTGCCAGCTTCTACGCCTCGTTTGAACCATTCATTTCTAAAATCTTCATATTCTTTTTCAGTAAATTTGGCGTAGTATGTCTTTCTTTTTTGTTTTTGTTCTTTCATACTTTTAATTTATTAGACATTTGCCAATCCAATACTTCCTAAAAATGGGAGCAATATCCTCATTCCATTGTTCTCCCGTAAGATGATATCTATCTCTAAAGATTATGAAAACTTTAATAAACAGCTTTTCGTAGTTCTCCTTGCTTACGGCTAATTCGTCAAGGATATTGCCGACAATTTCGGCTTTCTCAACGACTTCTTTTGGCAATTTGACTATTTCTGTTTCCATACTTTTAATTTGCTAAACATTTATACCAAGTATTCGGCCACATCAACCTGTTGTCCCAATCCTCAATCAGTAGCTTATTAGCGCAAACAAACTGGTCTCTGGCGTTAAGAATATCGCCTTCGCAATGCGTCAACCAAGTCCGTTGCCAAAACTGGAGCCGTCCGTGAGCGCAATAATCACTTGCGAATAACGGATTATCGCAATACTCCTTGCCCTCTGGTGTTTGGTTGGCATAGGGGTCGCCTTGAGCAAAATCGTAGCGGTTTGACTCAATCTTGTCCAAACACCACAGGAAAGTCCCGTATTCCAAGCCGTCAAGCAATTCGTTTTTAGTACTCTCTACTAAATCGCCGCCAGAAGCCACGGAAGCCAGCACTGCGGGCTTAATCGTTGAAACTGGACATAATGGTTTAAAATAGGCATTGGGCTGTTCTGGGGGGCTTTCTGGGGCTAAAGCGTTAGCCACAGGCAAAAACAGAACGCTTAGGAAAAACAGGATTGTAAATAGCTGTTTAGGGGGAGGTTCATTCTTGGTCATTTGGTTTGGTTAGCGACTTCTAAATTATTTATTTGCTTCAAAAAACGCTTTCCGCCATTTTCTTAAATAATTTCTATTCGCTTGAGCACATTCTTTACAAGGTTTTTCTCCTCTTTTGAGATGATATTTTGCTCCCTTACTTGTTATTTCAGTAGGTTTTACTAATCCACAAGATTTTACAATTTTTAATTTTCTTTTTGGTGGTAATTTTTTTAATCCTTCTAATGCTTCTTTAATCTTTTTACTTCTTCGTTTTCCTAAAAATGGCAAAATCCCTTGAGATAAATCAATAATTTCATTTCTCGTAGTTAAAACCCATTCATAGATTTGTTTCCAATTAGGATTATCAAATGGCTTTCTTTTAACAATTCTTCCAACTTTAACAACTTTTAATACTTCCCTAATTACATCTTCATCTGTCATTTTTATTGTCATTACTAATATCCTTTTTTTATCATTACGATAAATACATCCTTCTCCTTCAAAAAGTCCTGCGAACCATTCAATTGTTTTTATGGTTTTGCTCATATAATCTATTATAGCAAAACTATCTGTTGCTGTCAAAAAACGCTTTAGCAAATCCTGCGGGAGTTATTGCCCGCCTTTCTTGCCTGCTTAACTTTCCAAACATTTCTGGGGCGATTTCTCTGCTTGCCAATTTATCAAATTTTTTCATTATCTTTGGATTAAGCGATTTATATGCCTTCTCGCAAACTATCGGTTTTGGATTTTTTTTCGGCTCATTAAACCAACCCCATAAATAAGTCCTTTTTTTATAGCCATCGCCAAACTCATAAGGGCTGAACTCAAATGCTGGTTTCCCTAAAAAGTATTTCAGCATTCCGTTCGGATTTTCCAATGCCCAGAATTTTAACGGCAATGTTTTCTTTCTTGTGTCCTGTTTTATTTCCATACAAGACCAGATTATATCCAGACAAGCCCTCACGCATTCCATTCCTTCTTTCAAATCTCTTGGCTTATTGGCTTTTGTTCTTGCTAAGCTGAACATCGTGCAAGGCGGCGCGGCAAGTATCCCATAGACATCTTTTGGCGGAGTATAATTCCTGACATCATAATCAGGTAGAGTTATCAATCTCACATCATACCCAGCGTCTTTATACGGCTTAGACCAAGCACCCGTGCCGCCGCATAAGTCAAGGATTATTTTACTCATTTGGTTTGGTTAGATTGATTATTCTCCAACAAATACCAGTATCTCATCACCTGTTCTCTATCACTATCCTTTTCTGTTTCGGTCAAATCGTCATAGGAAGTCGCTATCTGCTTATCCCACCTCTCAAGCACTTTTTCTAACTCTGCTGATGGGCAATTTTCTCTTAATACTTTATGACACCATTTCTGCCAATCTGCCCAACGAGTATGCTCAATTGAAGCTAACTCTTCAAACAACTTACTTTTTGGATATTTACTCATTTGGTTTGGTTAAAAGGCTACTATTTTCGTAAATGTTGCCGATGATTTTGTAGGGTTCTCCATTTTTTATATAAAATCCCAATGCTCCTAATTTTACTGGGTCAAACGAAACCACTGTTTTTTGTGCCACTTTTTTATTCTCTAAATCCATTACTTGAACTATATCTCCCTCATAAATCTCCTTGCCGTTTTTGTCTTTAAGTCCTGTGTATTGCAAAAGAATTATATCGCTTCCTTTGTGCCAAGTATTTTCTTTTCTTTCTGTATTTCTTACAAAGCAATCTTCACAAACATCACCACAGCGTATATCTACAACATCAATTTCTGTTATCATCTTTTTTGCTTTTTTGTGCCACGCTCTGAACTTTATTTCTCTGTTTTTCATTTGGTTTAGTTAAATTGCTAATCGCTTAAAAAACTGCGAAAAATAAAGCCAGCGCAAAAGCCGATGATGGCCATTATGAATGCGAATGTTTGCCCTTCTATCATTTTTCTTTATCCTTCTTGCCAAACAGGCCAGCCGCCAGCAAAGCGATT
>CAYXQM010000097.1:0-2816 GCA_964467495.1 uncultured Candidatus Saccharibacteria bacterium
CTTTTATGCAAAAGTTCTTCCAAATGTTCTATCTTATCAGCCTCCTTTTCTTCTATGGGTCCACTGGCAATACCCGCTTTTACTGAAGCAAAAACCGAAACATCATTCTCTTTTAAGATCCCAATTTTGCGGGCCGAGGCCCAAGAAGCAATTTCATTTTGCATGTCCAAGGCTTTACCAGGCATCTCCCCATAAGTAACATATCTGTCAGCTGCGTCAGCTAAAGCCAAAATACTAGGAAAAGAAAAAATAAATTTGTATTGCCTTTCAATCGGCAAAGCTTGTTCCAAAAGAGGATTTACAGAAGCTTCCACTCCGGTTTTTTCAGGAATGATTCTTTCAAATCTTTCTAAAAGTGTAGGGCTGGTTTCAATAAAGAAATGGAAATCAGCATTGGTGGCGGAAGCCACTATCTGTAATCCGTTTCCAGCAAGGTAAGGAGAAAGAAGCGAGCCAAGGTTTATACCCAAAGCTTTGACACTTGAAGTTAATCCGGCTAAATCATTAATGTACAGAATAATATTACCAGCCGATATTGATTGGCTTAAAAGCTTTAAGAATTCGGCCTCAAGTTCACCTTTGTTTTTATAAGCAGCAATCAAAGCGTTGCCGTCAAGTTCAATAACATTTTTATGTTCAATAGATGGCAGAGCGATACCTAGTTTAATTTTTTTCAGAAGACGACCAACAATATCTCTGGCCACATTTTGGTCATCATCAATAATAATGGCATTAGCTTCAGCTCTACGTTCCAAAATCCCTTCTAAAGTTTTAACTTCCTTGTCTCTGTACCCATTGTCAATATCCAGAGCAGAAATATTAGCTAGATTTTCAAAAGACACTCCAAATTTACCTAAATCAGTGGCTACTCCATATGACCAACTGGTACCGATGGAAGGCAAGGCTCCCAAATTTTCTCTGCTCCAAAATCTATCTTTCCGACGCTTCTTGTCTTCCATATGCATTATCCAGCTTAAAGTTCCCCCAAAAGCTTCTCTGCCCGCTGAATGTTGGGAAAGAAAATCTGAAAGAGATTTGTCGGCATCGTAAAGAGCTAGACCGTAACCTAAAAGATCTACGGATTCGCCCTCAAGTTTGAGGGAAGAGGTAATAATTGGTGTCCTTTGGGTATTAATGAAATTTTTGGCTAAAGATGGGTGAATGCCACACCGCAAAAGTATATGGAGGCCAATATTAGTTTCAAAGAGGGCTCGAGTGGCGTCTATTTCATTGGTGTTAAAAACAATTTGAGACAGGGCATAATCAATGGGTTTGTTTTTATTCAAAAGACTTTCCCTGATTCGCGGAGGTAAACCTTCGCCCAACATACTTTTGTAAAAAAATTCCAAAAAAGAAAGGAGGATAAAAATGAAAATAAAAAGGAAAAACAGACCGTCGGCACTACCGAAGTAAAGTGGCAAGGGGCTGAAAGAAAGAGCGAAAGAAGCTAGAGCAGCTAAAGCCACTCCATATCTTAAAATCCCCCGAAACATTTTTGGGAAAAATCTATCCACCAATAGGCAGTAATAGTGGGGAGTAGATATTTCCTGTAATTTTCTCCAAGTCATAATGATTTTAAATTACAAAAAAAGTAGCCGACAAAACAGCGCTGCCGATAAGCACCGCCGGCGCCAAAATCCAAATCATTAAGATACCAATTGAGAAAGCCAACACTACTAGATAAGAGATGAGACCAACACCTAAAACTATTACTTTGGTACAAAAACCCATTACCCTCATCAGAATGTTAACAACAAAAGCTGAGGCATAAGCACTAATATCAAATCTTTCTCCATAACTCTCCCTCAATCGTTTCCATGGGGCAAGTAAAGTTTTCAAAAGCAATTTAAAAGAAAAGAAATGGGTAATAAACCATAAAAAATTTCCAGCCACACCAAAAAGCTCCTTCAGCCCCTGACCATAATGCCATTTAATATAAGCGGAAAAAATAGAATCTCTACCAAAAACTTCTGACATAGGTTTATTATATCAGAAAAAGATCTTGCTAGTCAGATGCTTGCAGTTTATAAAACACCTTGGTGCCGAAGCGGGCATCAATATAATTAAATTGAACGGAAGGATTTTGGCTTTGGATTTCCTGTATCAAAAGTGTGATATTGGGTATAGAGAGAGACATATTTTCCTCCGGATTTAAAAAGATGTCGCCAATACCAGTTTTTACAACTGCCTTATTTGGAGATTCGGTAGTGACAGAGAAAACTTGTAAACCGGAATTTTGGAGACCCCCAATAACCTTTAAATAATTTTGCATATCTCCCCCTACCGCAAAATTTTGAGAAATAGGTTTGCCATAAATATTACCCTTGAAAATTATTCTGCCTAAAATTTCTTCAGAGCCTGCCTCTGCAAATACTCGCCCATCTTTACTCATTAGAAAACAGGCTTCTTCCGTGGCGCACCAAACAAAATCCTTCTGGCGTTCTGAGAGAATTATATGAATTATGCCGTCTAAATCTTTAGAAACTTCCACACTTTCTACTCTTGGAAAATTAGTCAATATTTTTTGCTCTAAAGATCTACTGCTAAATATGAAAAAATTTGATTTAGGAATAAAAAACAAACGACTACCAAGAAGACTCTCATGTGTTAATCTTTCTATGACATCACTCGGTATATCTTGATTGCCTACAACTTCGACTGATTTTAGTTGCATAAAATCGGCTCGCAAAAGAAAAACTGCTCCCACTATTAAAATAACGGGCAGTCCTATTTTAAAAATCAAAGAAAAGAAATGTTTAGTTTTGCTTCTTTTTTTTATTCTTGAAGAAGCTTTTTTATATCTGCTTTTATACATA
>CAYXQM010000098.1:0-2804 GCA_964467495.1 uncultured Candidatus Saccharibacteria bacterium
AGTTTTAATTGCACCCGCATTCTAGACGCAGTTGTGCAATTCAGATATATGAGGCGATTTAAGAGGCTATGTGGTTGACGGTTGGGGAGGGCGTTTTGATGACTCCTGGGACGAACTGAGCGGATGGTAATGAAGGATAGGGTGTAAATCTGAGGGAAATTGTAAGGAGGGGCGAAGAAACACTGCTGGAAGAGGATTTTAGAAAATACTGCCCCTGTCGTTTAGAATTGAGTCTTCGAGGGACGAGGGATCTGCAGATATAGTTACGTTACTCTCTCTGGATGAGGTTGAGGATCAACTTTGGGGCTTTTGGTCCGGAGATAAAGATGTATTGGTGTGGTGACTTATTGTTCTCGACTTTCTCTCTAAAAGATAGAGTGACCTTGACGATGAACCGAGCGATTCTCTTGAGCAGAACTACTATGACAGCCATTTGTGATAGGATACCGGCGCTTTTTAGACCCCGGATTTTAGGTTTTGAAAGGATGCAGAAGTCCACCTTGGCAGATGAGTTGGTTCTCTCTGAAGCGGAACGAAGTTTCTTGAGCTCTTGATGTCTGAAGGTGCCCCTTATAACTTCTGTAATGAGGCGCGGAAATTGTCTGACGGACATGTGCTTTGTGAAGCCGTGGTAGTTGATCCAATAGGAACAATCTTTTGCATATTCGATGATCTCTGGATTTTTTGATGACACGCATTGTCTTCTGCAGCTAAAACTTGCTCTTTGACAGTTAAAGTCGAAGCCATTGGGCCGGGATAGAATTCCACAGGGTGCATATGGCCAACCATTGCGATCATATCCCCTTTCTTTTAGTGCAGGTGCTGATAGCTTTTCGTTGCGGGAATTGTAGGCGATGATGGGGATGGCAGTATGAGATCTGGAAAATTCATAATTGGCATGTTCATCGTATTTAGCATCAGCGAGATCTATCCTTGATGTTTTGCTGTGATATTCAAGTATCTGGTTTTTGTTGGTGATATAATGACGGCCTTCTTCTGCATTGCCGGCGATTGTGGTGCAGGCGACGGGGAGTTCTATTCCGAGGCTTAATTCTATTGAAGTATCGATGATGGCGTTAAATCCAAAGACCTTCTGTTTTCGGTTTGGATTCTGAGGATCTCTTCGTACCCCTATTCTAGCGTCCATATCTGCAGGAAGCTTGGGACATCTGAAGAAGAATGAGTCAATATCATCACCCATAACGATTTTGGTGAGCACTCCTCTCTTGACAACAAGATCGAGCCCGGCACTTTGAAGCTTTTCTTCGAGGTCGAAGATCTTATTAAAAATACTTGCTTTTTCTGGATTTGCTGACTCAAGAGAAAGGGTTAAAAGTTCCACTTTAGGACGCTTGACATGGTCAGGAAAATTGGGGGAGGGACATTCTGCTCTGACGCGGATCTGTTTTCCAGGGACAATCTTTTCGGGATTATTGAGACGATAAAGGACTTTTCTTCTGACGTTTTCAATGATTCCTTTGAACTCAATGGAGTTGCATTTATCACAGAAGTAAGTGCAACCCTTGTACCTGGCGTTGGTGGGGAAGAGGGTGCCATCGGTGGCGAGTATCTTATAGGATAGGAAACCGAGGAGTTCTGCGATCTCCACCAGGACATGGAAGATTTGGTTGTAAAGTTCTTCCCCTAATCGGTCCTTGAGATTGGTGAATGTGGCTTCGCAGGGTAAATGAGGATACTTGATACCAGCGTAGAGTCTATAATGTTTTCCTTTTTCTCTATCGTGGATTACTTCCACAAAGGTTTTCATATCAGGATATTTTTCAATGTAACGAAATAGCTCTAGCAAAAAGAGGCTGACTGGATCATAGGCGGCTCCTATAAGGGAGTATTTATGGGCGACAATGGATCGAAGAAAAGAGAAATCCACCAGTGAAGAAACGAATCGGGAAAGTCCCCCCACAATACGGCCATCGGGATGGATTTTAATGTGGCGTTTTTGGTATGAATAAACCGATAACCAGAATATCTGAGGCTTAGGGAAGGGTCGATTGTACTTGGTGTTAATCTGGACACGTATCCGGTTGAGTTTTTTAATGATGCTACCCACGGTGAAGGGAGCGAGATTCCTCAAGCGGACATACCCCCAGTAAAAAAGGATTTTTGATATCAATCTCTATTTTCTGAAGTTGAATCCAGTATTACAAAGGTGTTTGGTGCGACCCGTTTAAACATACGGCCGCTTGTTACTTTCTTGGTCAGAGCAGAGACGATGCTTTCGCGATCTAAATCCACATTAAAATTTTCCTTAGCCTGTGCGATAATATCGGTGACGTGCAGTGGTTTTTGAGCGGCAAGGAGTATGTCGTATATGATACTCATCTGCGACCTACCCTTTCTTCGTGGTTTACGCTCAGGCGCCTCGCCTTCTTTTAAAATATGTCGCACGGCCTTTAACTGTGATTTAAGGAGTGTTTCTTGAAGTTTGGCCCATTCTTTAGCATCCATGATTGCCTCCATTGAATTTTGGGAGACAATTACCACAGTTTATTAGGTAAGTCAAGCAAAAAATAACCTACTTGCCAAAAAAATTGAATTGCTGTCGAATTTCTGAAAGGTAGGTCAACGAATGAAGGAATCACTGTAGGCAGGAAAAAATTGGGTTGATCAACTTTTTAGGGGTCGGCTATGTGCCGGAAGATAGTGCGATTCGAGTTCTTAAATTGGCTCATTCTTTAATGATTCATCGTAAGATTATAGACCTGTTTGGGGAGAAAAGGATCTCTCCGGAAGAGGTGGAAACGGCTGTTCGTCAGCATATTGAGGCAGCCCTCGGGCCATTTTTA
>CAYXQM010000099.1:0-2782 GCA_964467495.1 uncultured Candidatus Saccharibacteria bacterium
TAATTTTTAGAAACTTTTTTAAAGTTTTAAAACTTCCAAAAATTAAAATTTAATTTGGAATAAGAGGTTAAGAAATAGCATTTGCTAAATCTTGACCCCTTATTCATTTATTCTATTTTACGCGAATAGTCGAGTCTATTCCGCGCAAAAATAAACCCCTCAAACCATTACCATCATCATAGCCAGCAGAACAGCTGGCTATGCCCGGCCACGTTACTCCAGCCGGACCAGTAGCATTGTTCGTTGCTTTAAATACAAGGTAGCACACTATAGTATCTACCTTTGGCGACGGGTTAATCGCAGAAAATGCTAATTTTTTGGCATCATTCTGCGCTACAATCCAGCCATCGCCAGCCGATTCAACCCTAACAAAAGTTAAAAGACCTCCATCATAAAACATAGCTCCGTTAGGAACTACGATATGATCGCTTAATCCATAAGCAATCACCGGCATTCTAACTTCCTGTCCTTTTTTTGCCTCAATCTCAGTCCCTTTATTAAAAGAGAGGTCAAGATTTCCATCCCGTCCTGCAACCGGTTTGGGGATTTCTCCTGAATTATCGACAGGTGGCACATATGGGTTGTCTATTATACCAGATGCCCCACCAGTAGCACTTCCGCCTGTTGAGCCCTTAATTTCAACAGAAGCTGCTCCACTTTTATAGAAATAATCAGTTTCTAGATACTGACTAAACCCAAAAAGAGTTTTAACTTCCAATCTGATCTTATGGGTACCTTCAGTAACGGGTACCCCGGCTTCTCTTTGAGAGCTAAACTTTTTCCCGTCTAGATACCACTTCCAACCAACAACTTCATCAGTAATTGGGTTCGTAGTAGTCCTAGATGCATCCACAGTAATAAACCCAGGATACCATTCCTCAATCGTAAACCGAGGAGTTATGCCAGTCTCTTTATACCCCTGTCCTTTTGACACAATTACCGTCAATTTTTGCCTCGAAGCAAGTTCGGCATTAGTAACTATACCACTTTTAAAAGTGGCGCCAGGTTCGACAAATACAACATAAGTTCCAGCTACCGAAAAAGTAGCCTTGCAAGTTGGAATGCTTGTAATTGGATTGGAAGCTACGGCATATTCCCCATTCCCGCAATCAAAAAGAATATACCAGAAGTAGGGACCTACAGTATTAGAACTGTAAGTCGTAGTCTTTGCTACAGTCTTAGTCTCCCAAATCTCACCGTTAAAACCCACTGCATCATAAATACCTTCAACTGGCTTATCGGTTATAACGAGAGAAGTTGGTCCATTGACAATTAATAATACTGCGGTTTCATCAACGCCACAGCCGACCAGTCCAAAAATAACACACAACCAAAGCGAGAGAACGATTGCCTTTTTCATTGAGAAGGCCTCCTTATTAGAGAATGTTTTAAGAACAAATTGCGGTAAAATACCGCGAAGTTCACAACATCAACATGATGTTGCGGATGTATTTTTCAAAAACTTATTTTCCAAATACTGACATAAACTACCAAACATTTGGTAATTTGTCAATATTGACGAAAGAACCTTTCTGTGCTTTAAAGGGAACTTGCAATTGCAAGTTCCCTTTATCCTTTATAGCTTTCCAGAAATACTTAGTTGGCCCATATTAAGCCACGGAGTAAACCTTAAACCTAACTGTGTCCATTTTCCCACATGAGTCAAGCCTACAAACCATTGGACAGGTTCTAACCCCCCGATTAGGTAATCTGGCAAATATTGAACTCCTGTAGAAAAAGACATGTTCAACCTTTCAACATTACCAACCATGCCAGTGCCCAAAAACCAAGTACTGCCATAGCCACCAAAAGTTTGAATCGCTAAGAAGTCTCCAATTAGAAACTTTCTAGCGCCACCCTCCACATAGAAGAGTAAACCTGGCCTGGTGTGAAAAACAGCAAAGTCTGCCATAACCCCAAGTGAATTTGAATAAACCTTTTCGCCACCAAGAGCGCCAAACCCTGCCCAGAAATTTCCTGGCCCTTTTTCTTCATCTTCTTCAGGCCAACAAAATTTAGACTCTAGGTCTTTGATCTTTTCCTCAAATTCGTTTATTTTTTGATCCTTCTCCTTACCCTCAGCCAAAAAATTAGCATTTTCTGCCTTGAGTCTATCATATTCAGATTGTTCAACCCCCTTTGGTTGGGCTATGTCCTCTACCAACCTATCTAGTTTTTTTGAGATTTCTCTCAATTGACTAGACTGATTGTCTAATTTCCCAGCCAACCCCTGTAAAGCTTTTAGAATTTCATCCAGCTTCTCGTCGGCCTTTGTTTGGCCATCAAGAATTTTCTGAAGCTCCACTTTGAGGGAGACTTCAAGACGATTAATTTCTACAACCAACTCGTCTTTAGTGACGCCCGGAGCAGGCTTTTGCCTAGATAAGCTGTTTCGCACTTGGTAGATTTCCTGCCAAATGCGGTATGAAAATGCGACTGACAAAACATCTTGCCATTGATCCGATGTTAATTTACACCGGATTGTTTCCGCCGCAGCCTCCAGATTTCGCGGATTTCTTTCCATTTCATCCAAGAGAAGCTTAGTGGCATCAAATAGTTGTTTGGTGCGCTCATTCCCTTTTGGGGCTGGGCCATACCATCTTTCAAATTCATCAAATCCCGGAGGTTGCGATATCGCAAGAACCTCATCCCCCTTTGGGGCAAAAATGAATATTAAAGCAAATATCACAAAAAACGCTAAAATAAGAATCCACTTCCAATTCTTTCTCATAACAAACCCTTTCCCTGTATAGAATAAACAGGAATAAATTTTTAAAGGAGC
>CAYXQM010000100.1:0-1163 GCA_964467495.1 uncultured Candidatus Saccharibacteria bacterium
ACTGCGGCTCTACTCCGGCTACTCCGTCAAAAACGCAAACCGCTCCGTCTAAAACACGCATTGAACGCTTTACCTCAGCCGTAAAGTCAATATGTCCGGGAGTGTCAATAATATTAAAACGGAATTTGCTCTCTTTTTTAGCCTTTTCCTCTGGGGATAAATATGTTGGTCCCCAGAAACAAGTCACGGCAGCCGCGGTGATGGTGATACCGCGTTCTCTTTCTTGTTCCATCCAGTCGGTGGTGGTTTCTCCTTCGTGAACCTCCCCTATTTTGTGTTGGCTGCCGGTATAAAACAGAATACGCTCAGAGACGGTCGTCTTGCCGGCATCAATGTGGGCTATAATACCGAAGTTACGAACTCTGTCTAAAGGGTAATCTCTTTGCATAATTTTAAAATTTTACCACGCGAAGTGGGCGAAAGCTTTGTTGGCTTCAGCCATTTTGTGGACATTCTCTCTTTTCTTTATAGCTTCTCCTTCGTTTTTGCTTGCCAGAATTATTTCTTCGGCGAGCTTATCATACATAGGTTTGCCTTTCTTGGCTTTGGCAGCGTCTATAATCCAATTCATGGCGAGGTATGATTTTCTCTCCGGGCGCACTTCTCGAGGAACCTGATAATTAGCGCCACCTACGCGTCTGGAGCGAACTTCCATAGTTGGGCCTGTATTTTTAAGGGCGGTGTCAAAGATTTCCATCGGGTCAGACACTTTAGCTCTCTCTTTTATCAAGTCAAAAGCCCCATAAACTACCTTTCTGGCGGTATTTTTCTTGCCACTATCCATTACATAATTAATAAACTTCTCTACCTTTGGAGAATCAAAAAGTATATCTGGCTTAGGTATATTTCTGTTTTTAACGCTTCCTCTCATTTTTTATATTTTATTTGGCAGCTTTAGGTCTTTTGACACCATAACTGGATCTTGAATTCATTCTCTTTTCTACGCCGGTGGCATCAAGCTTACCTCGAACCACTGTGTATCGAACCCCGATATCTTTTACTCGACCGCCTCGAAGCAAAACTACGGAGTGTTCTTGTAGAGAATGCCCTATACCTGGGATATAAGCCGTTACTTCCATACCATTAGTCAGGCGGACTCTGGCGATTTTTCGGATGGCAGAATTCGGTTTTCTAGGAGTTTTGGTGGTTACTTTAATGCAAAC
>CAYXQM010000100.1:1263-2780 GCA_964467495.1 uncultured Candidatus Saccharibacteria bacterium
TTCGGATGGCAGAATTCGGTTTTCTAGGAGTTTTGGTGGTTACTTTAATGCAAACCCCTCTTTTGAAAGGAGAGGCATAATATACTGGCCGGTTCTTAATAGTATTAAAACCGTGCGCCAAAGCTACTGCCTTGGATTTAGGGCGAGTGGTTTTTCTTTTCTTTTTGATTAACTGATTTATGGTCGACATTTCAATACTTAAAAACCGCCTCAGCGGACATGTACTAATGTAGTACAAAGCTCTCTAAAAAGCAACCCCGGTAAGTAAAGTGAACAAATAAATAATAGTCGGGCTGATTAGCTTCCAAAATACAAATATAAATATCAGTACCAATATCAGACCGAATCTTTCCAAAGGGGCTTTAACCCCTTGCCATCTATAAGGTAAAATTGAAAAAAGTATTTTGGAGCCATCTAGTGGCGGGATAGGTATTAAATTAAATATAGCCAGAGTGATGTTGATTAGAACAGCAAAACCTGCCAATCCCAAAAAAGCTTCATTTAAGACTCCCTCAGAGAATCTTATAACTAAGCCAAAAATAACGGCCATCAGAACATTTGACAGAGGTCCGGCGGCGGCCACTAAAGCTTCACCCCATCTGGCATTTCGCAAGTTGTAGGGATTGAAAGGCACTGGTTTAGCCCAACCGATAATAAATCCTCCGGCCCAGTATCCTAAAAGTGGTATAAGAAACGAGCCGACTGGGTCAAGATGAGAAATTGGGTTAAGAGTTAAACGGCCTTGATATTTAGCTGTCGGATCACCCAAAGCCAAGGCGGCGTAGCCGTGTGAGACTTCGTGGATGACTACCGACATTATTAAAATTATAACTATAAATAAAAAATCCATTTGATTATCTTTAAGCCTTATGTTAGCATACTTCACATTATGGCTAAAGCGTGCGCAGTTACAGGAAAATCATCCCAGATAGGCGGTTCCTATTCAAACAGGACTCGTGCTACTCAATATAATCCTTGTGGAAACTCAAGGAAGTTTGCTAATTTACAGAAAAAGAAAATTTTCGTGCCAGAGCTTAATAAGTCTTTCAATTTAACCCTCTCCACCAAAGCCATCAAAACTATTCAAAAAAAAGGCGCCTACGCCACACTCAAAGAAGCGGGGATTATTTAATTTCCAAATTCACTCCGTCACTTTTGAAAATAATGCGGCCAAGTTCATCGGTGCGGAGAATTTTTGACCCGAAACTATTTAAGATATCCAAAACTTCTTTATTGGGGTGACCATATTTATTATCTTTGCCAACGGAAATGACAGCATACTCTGGAGAAACGGCAGAAATAAAACTGGGGCTGGAAGAAGTTTTAGAACCATGATGTCCTGCTTTTAAGACGTCAGATTGAATTTTTTCATTTGGCACAAAGCGCGCCAAATACTCCTCAATTGAGATTGGCGAATCGCCGGTTAACATAAATTTATTTTGACCATAAACTAAACGAGCCACAATTGAAGCCATATTTGTTTCCATATCAGAGGGGTCATTTATCGGAAACAAAAT
>CAYXQM010000101.1:0-2756 GCA_964467495.1 uncultured Candidatus Saccharibacteria bacterium
GTTTTAAAAAAGTTAAACAAATATGTTAAAACGTCAAAATAAAGAAGTTTTTACGGCAATCGACCTGTTTTCTGGAGCTGGTGGTCTTACGATAGGTTTAAAGAAGGCCGGTTTTAAGGTTGTTGCAGCGGTGGAAGTGGATGGAGAGATTGCGAAGACATATCAAGTGAATCATCCCGAGGTAAAATTGTTGATTAAGGACATTCGTAACGTAAAAGGTGGCGACTTGTTAAAACTTGCGGGACTGAAAAAGATTGATTTAGTTGTTGGCTGTCCTCCTTGTCAAGGATTTTCAAAATTAACCTACAAATGTCATAAAAGAGACAGTCGTAATGAGCTTGTTTTAGAAATGGCACGAGTGATTTCAGAATTAAAGCCAGCCATTTGCATGATGGAAAATGTTCCAGGTTTAACCAAACGAGGACTCTCGTTACTTAGAAAGTTTAAAAAGAAACTTGAATTGATGGGATACATTATAACGAAAGGAATCTTACAGATGGCAGATTACGGCGTGCCCCAATCGCGAAGGCGTCTGGTGCTGTTGGCTGGTAAGGGATTTAAGGTCCCGTTGCCCAGCCCCACTTATTCTCGTTCGGTCGGCATTAATTCAAAAATGAGACCATGGATTACCTTGAGAGAGATTTTAAAAAAAGGCAATGAGTCAGTTTCTTTTTCGGTGGCTAAGCAAAACGGTGGCCCCGGTAAATTTAATTGGAATATAGTTAGAGATTTGAAACCAATAAACATTGAGAGATTAAAATTTTTAACTGCTGGGGGTAGTCGTCTCGCGCTTCCAAAGAAAATAAGACCAGCATGTCATAAAAACGCAAAAGGGTTTCAAAATGTGTATGGACGAATGAGTTGGGATAATGTTGCTCCTACGATTACTAGCGGTTGCACGACCTTAAGCGCGGGAAGATTTGGTCATCCAGACAAAGACAGAACGATTTCCGTGAGAGAAGCCGCTACAATTCAAACTTTCCCTAAATCCTACAGGTTCGAAACTAACAAGATTGAAAAAGTATGTGAGTTGGTGGGAAATGCCTTGCCTTGTAAGTTTGCAAAGATCGTTTCTGTTCAATGTTATAATGCATTAGTTTTGGGTAAAAATAAATCGTAAGTTACGATGGCTTAATTCAATTATAACTTCCATTATTATGGGTAAAACAATCCGTCCCACAAATCCATATACGATGAAAATCGAGCGAACTATAATAGATAAGCTTGGCTTGAAGCTTTATGATAAGGTTTCGGCAGTTGTTGCAGAGACAATAGCTAATTCCTATGATGCGGATGCTGAAAATGTAACCGTGCGAGTCCCTTTAGGTAAAGTCCTTGCCATCAAAAAAGGGGAGACTATCAAACAAAAAGGTTATGTGATTGAAATTCATGACGATGGACACGGAATGACTCCTATCGAGATAAACGAATTTTATCTTAAAGTAGGCAAGGATCGGCGCGAAGATCCTAGACAGGGAGATAGGTCGCGAGAAAAAAAGCGTCTCGTTACGGGGCGAAAGGGCATAGGCAAGTTGGCCTCATTCGGGGTTTGCAAAACCATAGAAGTTCGTTCGGCTGGGGGCAAAAAAACGCCTTATGGATATAAGGTAACCCATTTTGAATTGGATTACGACGGAATTATAAAACAAACGAGTGAGGAAGATGAGTATTATCATCCCACGCCATTAAAAGACGATGATGGTTGGGATAAAAAAAGAGGAACTACCATTCGTTTGAAAAATTTTCTCCCAAGATTAGTACCCAATAAAGAAATTTTTCACAGACAGCTTTCATGTAGATTTCTTCCACTTCCTGATTTTAGAATAAAAGTTCAAGACATTAAAAAACAAAGGCCTGAAAAAGAATTTTTTATTGGGGAATATAAAATTCCATTGATGGATGGAACGAAGATTATTGTTGACGATCGACCCGTCGAAACTGACACGGGAGAGAAATTGCCAATTAAAGGGTGGGTTGCAATGGCAAAAAATCCATATAAAAATGTTGAATTTGCTGGCGTGAGGATATATGCCAGAGGTAAGATAGCCGCCATTACTAGAGATTTTGGCATTTCTTCCGGATTTGCTGGTGAATATGTTGCTCGTTCTTATCTCGTTGGCGAGATAGAGGCTGATTGGTTAGATGAAAAGGAGGATCTGCTTCAAACCCATAGGCAAGATATTCTTTGGAGTACAGAAGTTGGACAAGCATTCTCAGCTTGGGGTCAAACTATCGTTAAAGAGGTAGCTAAGAAAGGAAGAGAACCTAGGCGAGAGAAAGTAAGGGTTGCATTTCTTAGGATTTCAAAGTTACATGAAGTAGCCCGAAAGCGATTTAATGATTCTGAATTAGAAAAGGCAGCCATAGAACTGGGAGAAAAAATAGGTGGCTTTGCTTCCGAAGAGGAATTGATCGATGAAGAATATGTTAAGGGATTAAGGGAAATTATATTAACTGTTGCTCCTCATAAGCTGTTAGTAGATACATTTAGAGAAATAGAAAAAATGGCGGTTGGTGGCAAGATTGAGGTAAGTAAATTGATAAAATTATTTAGTACATCCCACATAGCCCAACTAGCTTCATATGGACAAATTGTTTCTGAGAAAATTAAAGCGATTGATGTTTTTGAAAAGACCATTCACGGCAAAGCAACCACAGAGAAAGAATTGCAGAAGATTTTAGAAGAGGCTCCATGGTTGATTGATCCAAAATGGCAAGTTATTATGGCAAATCGCCAATTGAAAAATTTCCGAACC
>CAYXQM010000102.1:0-2747 GCA_964467495.1 uncultured Candidatus Saccharibacteria bacterium
CAAAGCTGGGTTGCAAAACGTGCTCAATCTTTTCGGTCGTTATCTAACGACCGAAAAGATATATTGTGCGACGTTCATACCATCTCTAGAAAGCCTGGGAATCCGACATTTGACAAATCTTAAAAAATGTAAAAAATAACAAAAAACAAAATCCCCCATTGCTGGAGGATTTTGTTTTTTGTTATCTATTTATCGCCAAGTCTTTATATTCTGAATAAGCGGTAGTTCTTCCCCAACACTTGGAAGAGGAGGTCCAGGGCCTAACTCCGAATTTTTCAAAGAGATATCTAGCGTAAGCGGTGTTCCCTTCTATGGTCATGATGTCATATCCGAGCTTAGCTGAATCTTCACCATGATAGAATTCGTTGATTTGCATCACTCCACGGTCAAGAAAATTTTTCTCTCCGCGAAGAACATTGCCTTGGCTGTCGTGCTGGCGAAATCGAGATTCACATCTAGCAATTTCCACCATCACCGGTATATCAGAGAAATAATTTCTGATATACTCTTGGACGGTCATACTTCTTTCAGCTTTAACTTCTACCATCTCCGGAACTGCATAAGGAGCAACAACCCCTCCGAGACCGGTGATGTTTGAGGCGATTAACAGAAGCCCCAAAGCAGTATTACCTATAATAAGCCGATTGTTTAATTTTAATTCCCTCACTACTTCCCTATCTTTTTGACAGAAAGGAAAATTTTTTCATCCAAAATAGTGAGCAGATCGAGATGTTAGTCAGAAAACCTCAAGCGCGAACCAATGTTATTGCCTGAGCCGAAAAACATTTCTAAAGCAAAAGTCCAGTAAAAACCGGACTTATGTATAGTATAGCACCTTTTGACCTTGCTGTCAAGAGGAAAATGTGGTCAAATTTATCCGCTAAAAAACGGCTCTACTAAGCCATTTTTTGTATATTTATGACAGATTACTTTGCGTAGAAAATAACTCTTTCACCCTCTGAATCTTAAACAACATTTACTCATACCGCAAGGCGTCAATCGGATTTTTGCGAGCCGCCTGACGCGCCGGATAGATACCAAAAGCAATCCCGGCTATACCTGATACGAGAAGCCCAAGGATTACGGACGAAATGGGAAAAGCAAAAACCCAACCTATAGAAAAGAAAGTTGTCAGAACGAAGTAAATTAGACCAACGATACCAACGCCCACCAAAATACCGATTACGCCACCAGTGAGAGTCAGCAAGACAGATTCTATAAGAAATTGCTGCAGAATATCGTTATCTGTTGCACCAACTGCTTTGCGCAAACCTATTTCTCTGGTGCGTTCGGTGACAGAGACCAGCATAATATTCATGATTCCTATGCCGCCAACGATAAGTGAAATTGAGGCGATTGCCGCTAGAAATATGGTAAGAATTGACATGATATTACCGAGAGTATTCAGCGTCTCATCCATAGAGGTGACCATGAAGTCATCTTTCGTGGGATCCGTAATCTGATGGGATGTTCTGAGGATAGAGACAATCCTCGTTTTGACGAATGCGGTGTCATATGTGGGGTCAATCTGGACGTTCAGCTCTTGATAATAATCAATACTGCGAATTTGTTTTTGCCCGACAGAAAGCGGAATCAGTGCGTATCCATCCATACTAAACATTCCTGAACCCTTCGGTTCTAGAACTCCAATGACACGAAAAGTAATATTTTCAAAACGAACATTCTTCCCAACGGGTTCAATATTACTTCCAAACAAATCTTCTGCTAACTTAGAACCAAGAACAACAACGTGTTTGTATGCAGTCTCATCCACCTTGGTAAAACCATACCCACTAGCGAAATTAAGGTTCGTCATCTTAAATATATTTGCTGTCGTCGCAATCCAGAGAGTAGACTTGCTCTTGCTCCCATAAATGATGCGAGAACTTCCGGTGACATTTGGTGACACATTCGTTATAGACGGCTCCCTTTCCAACGCCTCTACGTCACGTGCCTTGAGAGTTTTAATTACAAGACCCATCACAGACGAAGGTGCTCCGCCCACCACAGGAGCACCGGGTTGCACGTTAATCATGTTGGGAGCCATTGATTGAATCTGACCAACGATATATTGCTTCGCTGAATCTCCTAATGACATAATAATGATTACCGATGCTATACCAGTAACAATGCCGAGCATTGTCAAAATAGAGCGCATTTTACTATGTGCGAGACTGCGGGTGGATGTTTTGAAGGCATCTCTAAATATCATGATTATTTTAATTGACCGCGAAGGTTGCGGCTGGTGGTGATAAACTGGTCGCTTTCCACCAGGCCGTCTTTTAATTTAATAATTCGATTTGCAAACTCAGCCGTCTGGGTTTCGTGAGTGACCAATATTATAGTGCGTCCCCTGTCGTGGAGCGATTCCAATATTTCCATAACTTGCAGACCGGACTGCGAATCGAGGTTGCCGGTCGGCTCATCGGCGAAAATGATATTGGGGTCAGTGACCAAAGCGCGAGCGATAGCTACCCGCTGCTTTTGGCCGCCAGATAATTTGCCGGCTTCGATATGCATTTTTTCAGGGAGCCCAACCGAGTTGACTGCCATCTCTATGCGCTCCCGGCGTTTCGCAGGAGGAATATCGGAATATAAAAGAGGAATTTCCACATTGTCATAGACCGAGAGCCGAGAAAGCAAATTGAATGATTGAAAAACGAAACCCATATCTTTGTTCCGCACATGTGCCAACTCCTTATCCGTCATATCATCGATGCTTTTACCTTGAAACTTATACGATCCCC
>CAYXQM010000103.1:0-2744 GCA_964467495.1 uncultured Candidatus Saccharibacteria bacterium
TAATCGATGTATTGACCACCTCCAAGCTGAAAAAATTTAGTCCAAAAATTTCTAATGCTGTCATCAGAAAATTCCAAGGCGCCACCGTTGGTTACCTTGGCTTGAGGATCAACTTTTTTGATTATTTCCGAAGAAATTTTAAGCAGATCAAAATATCCTTGGGGATTATTTTCATATCCGCCACAATGGCCATCGTATTCATTACCAATCTCCCAAACAGCAACCTTATCTTTATAACGCTCAACTGTTTTTGTCAAAAAATTTTCATATTCGGCAAGATCATTCGGCGAACCTGCTTTATAATCGTAATAAGCGAAATCCAAGGCATTGCAGTTAGTAAGGGGCGACGTGTTTTTTTGATCCCAACTGGCAAAGGGCTGAATAACGGCGGAGATTTTAACACCAGCATCCGAAGCTACTTGAGCATAAAGATCGGTTAATTCCCAATCAAATTGCCCTTTTTGAGGTTCAATAACATTCCAGGTAAAATAATTGAAACTTCCTCGGTCAAGAGAAAAACCCGTTTCTTTCAAAAGTTTTGTGCGGTCCTGAGCAAGTTTCTTAAAGTTGTTTATAAGAGTCTCATAAACTGAATTATCCTTTCTAAATTCAGTCCAGCCTTTTTGTTGGATAGTATCAAGCATACCAGGCGTGTTCATTGCCACACTGTTTAGGTTATAAGCGGCCATTGTTCCAAATAACGAATTTGCGTTGGTGGATTCATTGACAAAGGAAGTGTCAGATGCAGTGTTTTCTTGTGGCGATTGTCCAGATAGTTGCTTATTCGCACGAATACCAATAAAAATAGTTATAATCGCTAAAATCAAAATAACTACAATCGCTAATAAAAAGATGTATTTGGGCTTCATGGCTACAATAGAAAAAATATTTTTCATTTAATTCAGTTTGGTGGACTATTCTTAAATTAGTTCGAACTTTTTTTGCCGCCGAAGTCGGCGAAAACAAACCACCGTAATTTGCGGCTCGCTCACCTTCGTGGGCTCGCCACGTTCTTTAACAATTTCAAGTTTTTCTTTGGCGACAAAATGTAAACTATCTGTTGTATTTTTCAAATATCTCTTCTTATCTCCTTCGCTAATCTTTTCACTTTTTTTGGATGGTTGCTTTTATAAATTTTTTAGTAGTTATGCAAACTTGAATTCCATATCCTGCATACATCAACCCAACTGCTAATAATCCTGCTATAACAAAAGTGACAAAATCACCATTAACAAGTGAAACTATTGCCCCAATTCCCAAAACGAAAGCTCCGAAAGTAAATATTTTTGTAATCCAGTGTTGTTTCTCCGGTTTTTCTAAACCTCCTAAAGCTTTGAGTTGTTCCTGGGATAAGTCTTCCGGATTCAAACCAATCTTCCTCATCCGTTTTAGAGTGCCTTTTGATAATTTTGGTAAATCTTCTAAAATATTGTCTTTTTTCATAGTTAAATCAAAAATCTCCGGAATTAAAGAGACCCCTAGTCTTTTCGGTATATCCTTTTTTAAGCATATCCCATAAAGCTTCGTAGAGATCCATCGTGTTTTCAGCTAGCACCCCTGCTGACTCTGTTAATGACTTCATCATATTTTCAGGAATACCAGTTTTAATAAGCAGACACATTCTGACGCAAAATAACTGAATAAGATTTGCTGTTTCGAATGCCCAAGTACCGTTTCGATATTTAATTTGGTCTTTTCTAAATGCACTTATAAAACTATTCCGAAAGTCAGGGATGTATTTATCTACTCCATAATTGTTCAATAAATAATCTTGAGAATCGCGTAAAAGAACATTAATAAAAATATCTGCCTTTTTGGTATCTTTTAACCATTCCGAAATTATTCTATCAGCTAGGTGGTGAATGAAAAGCACCTGCTCAACAAATACTTTGAATTTCTCTTCTTCACTTAAATTTTTAATTTTGTCATTAGCTAATATTATAGAAAAATCGTCAACAGATTTGTTACAACCCTCTATCATAATTGGAGTAAAGTCCTTTGCCTTTTCCCTTAAAATCTCGTCTATATTAGATTCATGTTTTTTAAAAAGATTCATTTTTTTGTAAAGTCTCTTGAATTTCTTTTTTTAACGCTTCTGCAATTTGTTCCATTGAAGCTTCTTTAGACATTTCATCAGCAACGATTTTCATTAATCTATGACTTCCGATTTTTTGAGACGCGGATTCTGTCGCGGGTGAATTCACAAGATATTTCTCTATTTTCCCACCAAAAAAACTACTTATTAGTATGCCAGTTACAATAACACCAATTCCGAATAAAATGTGCCGGGTGAATATCAAAACTATCCCAATAATAAAAAGGATGATGACAACAGGTTTTATGACATATCCCCAACCTAAACCTTTCCATCCTTCAAGCTGATTCTTTTGCCCAAGTCTAAGATAAAGCCCAAGCTGTTGAGTATATCCTTGCGAATCTAATAATTGCTTAACATGATAATATGTCTTTTGCACCTTTGGGTCTAATATTTGATAGTTCATATAATTTTCTTTTACTAAAATGTTGTTCGAGCCGATATTTTTATCAGGTTCTTTAGCGGTTTTTCTAAAGAACGCGGCGAGCCCGCGAAGGTGAGCGAGCCACAAATTACGGTGGCTTGTTTTCGCCGACTTCGGCGACGAAAAAAGTTCGAACTAATTTAAGAATAGTCCACCACTTTTGAAAAGTGGTGGTGTTTGTTTGAAAAAGTCAGAACCCATTTTGCAGAAAATCCCAATGAATGA
>CAYXQM010000104.1:0-2669 GCA_964467495.1 uncultured Candidatus Saccharibacteria bacterium
TCTAACTCGAACGTCTCTGCTGGAATGAGTCTCGTTTTTGAGTGTGGACGTTTGAATTGACGGATGGTCGCCCACTCAATGCCTTGTTCATTCATGTCATCGAGATTTTTGAATGTTCGTCCTGGTAGAAAATTTGTTTCAACGGTCCAGAATGCTCTTTCATTGCCAGCTTTTCGATTGCTGTGTTTGATCTCGTGACAAATGAACTCGAAACCATATCGGCGAGAGAATACATCCATCTCTGGGCTAATCAGAGCACTGTACCCAGCGCCTGAATGACGAGCTAGATTCGTATTGTCAATAATACAGGTTCTAGCACTGTAACCAAAGAATAGGAGGGCCTCGTGGAAAAAGCATTTCATCTGATAGCGCTTGAAACTAAGATAAAACTTCAGGTATATTCTTTTGCTGTATCGCAAATAGATGACGCTGGCAACGACGGGTGTGAGCACACCTCCCAACATGACCTTATAAGGCGAGGTGTCGTGTTGCATTTCTTCACCAGGCTCAGTTTCGACATGATGAAACCGCTTTGTTTTGGATTGTTGTCGCCTTGATAAACCGAGTTCTCGACAGCGTTTTGTCAGGCTCGAGTACGAAATGCTGAGGCCTTCTTCGTCATTGAGTTTTTCGTGCATGCGTTGAATCCAACCTCCACACATAGCGTGGTATTCCCTCAGTTTTTCTTCTGGAATCAGACCCTGATTTTCTTTGAAGGGCACGGGCATTTGAGGCAGACCGTTGATGACTTTTCCAACAGTCCCTCTAGAAAGGCCTATTTTCCTTGCAATACTTCTCGCTGATTCGCCAGATTTATGCAAAGCCAAAATAATGTCACAATTTTCCAAACTGACCATGTAAGTCCTCCAGTTTTGTTTTTACCGATCCAAGATTTGAGAGTATGGTTGTACAACATAAGTGCCCTTGAGATCGATACTCACGAGAACTTTTATCGAGACCATCAAAACGGTAAGTGTTGAATTTTCTAAGAGTTCTCTCGAAATAATCCAGCACCTTTAAACTCTCTTGTTCTTTTGTGCTCATACAGGCTCCATTTTGAACCTTCTCATCGAGACGTTTTAAAATAAAGTGTGCGTTTCCAGCTCGTATTTCTTTGCGGTTTTCTTCACCCTGCTCAAACCAAATTCGGGCGAGGATATCAATTTCTCGGAGTGTATGTTTTCCCTTAATCGAGAGCAAAACAAACTCTTCCACCAACGACTTATTCGCGTTGTTCATGCGCGTGAACGGTTTGACGGAGTACATCCAAGCGTGAAGTGGGAACTCTCCTGAGCGTAGCTTGTCTTCCGTTTTAGAGGACATATCTGCGGTAAATTGAGTTCGCATACTCACCCAACCCTTACTCCGACCCAGTGTTTTTGCTATCTCTCCCGCATTAAAATGGTGGACCTTCTGCAGCCTTAAAACAAAACAGGCTTCTGAGTAAAGGTCCATCTTGTGCCCGCGACTGCGCTGAAGAAGCTCTATGATTCCAGTTACTTCGCTTTCAGCGACGTTCTGACAGCAGATGGTCGTCCACTTGAGATGAATGGCTGCGCGTCGCCTTTTGAATCCATCCAATAAGACCACAATGCCATCAATGTTCGCCGTTAGTAGTGGGCTGAGCAATGAGCCTCCCGACAAGTCACCAACGAGTTTCTTTTCAAGTTCTGGATCTCTCGTTTTATGGCCTTCGAATCGAGTATCCAACTCTGATAGTTCAATTTCTTCACCCTGGGTCATCTTTCTTCTTCTGTTCTTTGTTCTGATGAGCCATGTATCTCCCTCGAGATGAAAATCCTATGCTGTGTTGTCTGAATATTTTTAGGACATGAGCTTTTGCCTCAGATAAAGAGCGACAATCGCTCCCAATGCATTGGATGAGCCAGTGAAAATAACGCCAAAATGAATCGGGCGCATGGAGAAGTGGCAGGGGTAGATTTCGATTTTCGGAGGCAGGAATATCAGGAAGAGTCTCCGAGGCAGTTGGCTGTACTGGGAGAAGATTGGATTTTTTGGCACTCAACTTTGCCCGTGAACGCTTTCTGTAGGCCAAGTCATTCAGGGCCTTCTTTTTTATCTTCCCAGAGTCGGTCTGGTAATATTTTTTTACTCGGCGCTGAGATGAACGTTTCTTGTGCTCTTCTGCACAGCCAAATGGACAATAATAATTTGTTTTTTTTGCATTTCTTGGATCACAGAGAAATTCAATATCGCAGTGAGCACACTTAACCTTGTGGCTGAGAAGCTCTGGATGACGACAAATAACCTCCTCTAGAGCCAGGCGATACGCTTGCGCATCGGGCTCTGCTATGGGCTTAAGGTGCCATTCTCGACAAGGCTCAAAAGATCAGACGATAACGGGCAAATTTCCGGACACTATCCCGCCTGATTTCCCGGACACTTTGTCACAGAAATCCTTAATTGCCTAACTCGGAAATATAAAAATTTGACCTGCTACTCTCCTGTATTTCTGGCAGTATTGAATTTGAGCGTCGTAGTACTTGGATATTTCTAAGGAATATTTATTAGGAATCAGACCCAAGCTATACGCACAATTTCATAAAAATAGTACCATGCTAAACGCACTCCATTTCAAGCAATTTTCTAGGGTATAGCTCAGCATAAAAATCACCTAGACGCCATTATTGCTGTATGTCGAACTAAAA
>CAYXQM010000105.1:0-2648 GCA_964467495.1 uncultured Candidatus Saccharibacteria bacterium
ACTTTTCTTTTAAAACTTTGGCTGTTTCAATTACTTCTGGGGTTGGTGCGCCCTGTGAACTTAGTTTATTTTGCTCGGCTTTTAACTGCTCTGATTCTGCAATAACTTCTCGCCTTTTTTTATCCAGCTCTAAAAGCCTTTCAATATCAATTTCAACACCTTTATCTAAAGCTCCTTTTTTTACTTCTTCAGGATTTTCCCTGATGTATTTTATGTCTAGCATAAAGAATAATTTTTAAATTTTTAATTTTATAATTTTTAATGATTGTTTCATATATTACTTATTTTAAAACAAAAATCGCCTTTTTACTAATGTACAAGGGCGATTTTTATCGCGGTGCCACCTTGTTTTATTGACTTATTGCTAAGCCAACCTCATTGAAGAATCTGCGGACCCCAGGGCTCCGCAAATTTTTCTTAAGCTATAACGGGCTAACCCGAGGTAGGTTGTGGTTTGGACCCATTCCCCTCTTGCCCGCCTTTGGCGGGACCCAGCTCCAGAGGCGGAAAACCTCTTTCATCGCCATTAAACAATTTTACTCCAAATTTTCCTTTTGTCAAAAGTTGAAAGCTTTTTTTAATAAAAAACCTGCTTGGTCGGGGTAACCCAAGCAGGATGATATAGTTATTTATAATTTTGGAATAAGTCCCAAAGCAAAACCATATTTTTTTTCTTCTTTAGAAAAACTGGTCCTTATCTCTGGAATTAAAGTTCCAACCCTACTTGAAAATCCTTTAGACGTTCGGAAAAATAACTTTTCTCCTCCGTATGCTACCTCTACTGCAACACCATATAATATGTAACTTACACCACAAATATTTTTGGTATCCTTGGCAGTTGAAGCTGTTAGAAATACGGAAAGATTGTTGATATCAAACCGAGGACCAAAAAACGCATCCTCAAAGCTTAAAGGAAATATCATACCCAACCCAGCTATTTTATAACGAACATCAATGGCTAAGTTATGAACTGGACTTTCACCAGCAAATGTTGTGTCTAATGCCACGTCTAGCCAAGGCTTTATACTTTTAGCAACAAACAGCTCTGTTAAACTATTGTCACCTTTTTTATCCTGCCAATTAAAAACACAAATACTTGCAGTTTTACCAGCAGGTAAATTAAAACATAGAAACCTTGGACCACCATCATATCCAATTTTTATGAACTCAGACACGAAGGTGCGGTGATTTGATGTTAAATCTGCTGGATTAGCAGAAAAAACGTTTGTAGTTAAAATAACCAACAACACACATGTAAAAATGAAGAGTAGTAAAGATCTCATTTCTTATCTCCTTCTTAGCAGCGGGGCTAAGATAGGAGGTAAGAACCATCCTTTTTCTGCCACAATACATAGCAGAAAAATAATCTTAACCTGTGCCACTGGTTCAAAGTACGTCTGCAACTTTACCATCTCTGGAAAAATTGCACTTGCAAACATAAACCATTGGCTTGATTTCTGTTGTTGTTCTTGATAGGGAGAAACTTGAGCCTGCTCTGTTGGCTTCTGCAAAGTAAAGCTAGACAGGGCTAAAAAAGGCGCAGAGAATACCACTATAAGATAGCCTACTGTAATGGCCATTTTTGACCTATGTATAACTATCTCAGGGGTAATCTCTGCTTTTTTGTAAGCCTCTAACCATAAAAATTCCTCTTCAGGTTTTGAAAGATGCCAAACACCAGACGCTCTCATATGAGCAGCTGATAATTTTGCAAACTCCCACTCCACAGCCGGTTCAAGGTCAGAGTAAATGACAACTCCAACCAAACCCTCTAAAACCTTAATAAGGAAAAACCCTGGCCGTAAAGCTATTTCTTGCCAAAATGACTGCCTTCTTCTCCATAGCTGAAAAAGAATTAAAAAGAAAGAAAATGGAAGAAACTTCAGATAGCTAACAGCTACCCACTTGCAAAACATTAGAACCCCCCAACCCGAAATGTGAATTGGCTCACATCCAAAAGGAATTGGGGCTTCAAATTCTGCTTCTCTCCATTTCTCTTGATTTCTTAATCCCTCAGCACGAGAAACATTTGGCGAAAACCTTGGGAAGTTGTCTTCAGCTTTTTTATAGAGAACATCCAATAGACCTTCTGCCATTTTAGACAAAGACAAGATGTTCCTTTCCGGGTAACTACTTTCACCCGTGAAACACATTGCCCTTGCAAACCTTTCCCTTAAAGGCACTAACACATATCTATCTTGAAAGAAATCTATTGGACCATAACCTTCTTTCGACTTAAGTTTTAATAAAACATCATCATAAGCTTGCCATGCCTTATCTACTTCCTGTGCTTCGAAGGTTGCATTTCTCTCAACCTGCTCCCAATGGTCGTGCCAAAGACCTGGCACCTTTCCCCAGTTAATTAAGCAACAGATAAAAATCAAACCAACTAACCAGTAGACCGGTTTTTTGTATTTGTCACGCGGATTTTCCTGCGCTTCATACATGGCCTACCTCCAATAAAAAGAAACTAATAATTAAAGAACACCCCCGAATTTGCTTATTATCCTACAACAAACTTAATTCTATGTCAAATAAAAAACGCGCCAAAAAAGCGCGTTTAGTAAAAAATAGTTTGAGTTAATCCCCTTTCGGTTTCATTAAGGGAAAGATTTGGCACTCTCGGACGGGCTTTCCGCACAGGAAGC
>CAYXQM010000106.1:0-2536 GCA_964467495.1 uncultured Candidatus Saccharibacteria bacterium
CTGCTTCCGTCCATGGATTACTTTTCATAGCTTTGATAGATAGGGAAATCTTGCCGTCTTTAACTTCTATAATTTTCATTTTTATTTTATCTCCAACTTTGGCAAACTTGTGCGGATCGTCTACTAAACCCCAATCAATTTCAGAAATATGAACCAAACCTTCTAATCCTTCTTCAATTTTTACGAAAATACCAAAATCAACGACTCCGGTAACTTCTCCTTCCAGCTCGTCGCCCACGTTGTATTTATCTACTATCTTCTCTTTTTCAGTACTGTCAGGATCTTTCTCAGAGAAAATAAGTTTACCTTCCTTAGCGTTGACCCCAATGATAGCCACCGAAAGTTTGGTACCTACTAATTTGCGTAATTCTTCTAATATTTTGTCTTTATCTCCATCAGCAATTCTCGGATAATGTTCGGTCTTCAATTGAGAAGCTGGCAAAAAACCAACAATACCTTGCCAGTTCATCATCAATCCGCCCTTGTTAGCCTCCTGCACCGGCAATTCAAACACTTTTTTATCTCTGATAGCATCCTCGGCTTCACCCCAAATAAGAGCTTGCTTGGCTTCTTTTAATGATATTTCAATGTAGCCCTCTTCGTTGTCACTGCCGATTATTTTACCGGTAACTTTGTCTCCAAGATTTATCTTCTTAACCAAATCGCGAGCGTTAATATACTCACGTCCAAAAATTACCCCTGTTCCCCAAGGTGGCAAATCCACGTAAACAGCATTTTTATCAATAGCAATGACGGCCCCTTCTATGATAGAATCCTTGACTGGTGGTAATATAGATTGGTCCAAAAATTTGGACATTCTATGTTCTTTCTGAACTTCTTTTTCCTCGTCTTTAGGTGCAGAAACAGTTGATTTTAATTTTGGCATAAAATAAAAGCCCTGAGCTTTTCCGCATTAATCGTAACTGTAGCGGAAGGTTATACTCTGGAACATTCTATTAATAAGACCCCCATAATATAGCACTATTTATAAAAGTTGCAAACACTTGACTTTTTGGGGCAAAGGTATATACTAATCCATGTAAGCGAGATTCTCTTTATTTGTTTTGCGGACTTTGTATCGCGAACAATACAAGCAGAGCGCTTGGTCGTTTAATCGCAAATAACAAAGTACGCAATGAAAAAGCTTTTCGTAGGCAATTTGCCGTACAAAACCGCCGATACCGATTTGAAGGACATGTTCTCCAAAGCGGGTGAGGTCTCTGAAGCTGTCGTTATTATGGACAGGGAAAGAGGACTCTCAAAAGGTTTTGGTTTTGTAACAATGACAAATGATGCCGAAGCGGATGCCGCCATAGAAATGTGGAACGGCAAGGACATTGAAGGTAGAGCTCTCACAGTAAATGAAGCTCGCCCTCAAGAGGACCGACCGCGCAGAGATAATTTTAAACGATAATCTTTTAGATTATTTTCAGAATTGATCTGTTTCAAAAATGCCCCGGGTTCTCCCGGGCATTTTTGTTATAATAGAGTCATGAAATGGATTTGGATTATTTTAATAATAGTGATTGTGGTATTTGGCTTTGATTATTTAACTGGAGACAAGCAGATAGAGAACCAAAATACTTATAATTCGTACAGTATAAATGGCGTTTCGATAGACATTGAGGTAGCAGATACGGACAACGAAAGAATACAAGGACTGTCGGGGAGAGAGGGATTGGGAGAAAATGAAGGATTACTTTTTATTTTTGAAGAAGAGGGGAATCATGGCATTTGGATGAAGGATATGAATTTTGCCATAGACATCGCATGGTTTAATAAAGATAAAAAAATAATATATATAGAAAAAAATGTAACCCCAGAAAGTTATCCAAAAGTTTTTTACCCACCCTCCCTAAGCTTATATGTCCTAGAAACCAATTCTGGATTTTTTGAGTCCCGCCAAATCACCATCGGGGATGTGTTAGAAACAAAAGAAGATTAGGCGATAAATTTTACACTCAGGTTTTTATATTTTGTGGTGGTAATTTTTTGTGGTTATCCACAATTTTTATGCGAGGTTCGGTGTTAAGATGAAAGACATAAGTTTTTAAATTTTTATCAAAATTTAACAAAAATATTACAAATTTTTAATTTTTTTATAAAAATATGCCTCAAAAAACCAAAAAAACGTCAAAAAAGCATACTATGATTGATATTATAAAAAAGGTTCAAAAACGGGATGGTTCTATTGCTCAATTTGATTTTGAAAGGATTTTTGTTGCCATAAATAAAGCCATGGAAGCTTCAAAAGAGGGTTCTGAAGCTGAAGCCAAAAAAGTAGCCCACAAAGTGCTGTCAGATTTGTTGCGCATAAATAAAAAATTTAAAAACTTTATACCCGGAGTAGAGGGGATACAGGATACGGTAGAGAGAAAGCTTATGCTTTCAAAATATGTGAACACAGCAAAGAATTACATTCTTTATAGACAAGAGAGAACAAGAGTTCGTGAACAAAGTATGATAGTGCCCAAAGAGGTTAAAGAAAAAATGACCGAGAGCACTAAGTATTTTAAGACCCCTTATCAAGAATTTA
>CAYXQM010000107.1:0-2502 GCA_964467495.1 uncultured Candidatus Saccharibacteria bacterium
AATCTTAGCTGACTTACCCCCAAAAGAGAAAAAAATAATTGAAATGAGAAATGGATTAGTAGATGGTGTTTATCATACTTTAGAAGATGTGGGAGCTGAATTCGGCGTCACTCGCGAACGTATCCGCCAAATTGAAGCCAAGGCTTTAGAAAAAATGCGACAGCACGAAAAAATAAAAAGGTTGCAGCACTTTCTGTAACTCTCAGGGAGGTGTTATAATTCGTTTATGACCTCCAAAAAATTCAAGCGAGAATACGCTCGGCTTAATACGAGACAGAGAGAGGCAGTAGATACTATAGAGGGGCCGGTAATGGTTATTGCCGGGCCGGGAACAGGCAAGACTACCATTCTAACTTTGCGTATTGCCAATATTTTGAAAATAACAGATACTCCGCCGTCTGGAATTTTGGCGCTTACTTTCACCGAAGCCGGAGCAAGAGCGATGAAAATGAAGCTTCGAGAAATTATGGGCAGCAGAGCAGACGAAATTCGTATCCATACTTTTCATGGGTTTGCTTTAAGTATTATCAGAGAATTTGCAGACCATTTTCCCCATCTTTCCAGAACGGAGCAAATTACTGAAGTCGAAGCCGAATCTCTAATTCGTGACATTTTGAGAGAGAAAAAATTTAGCAAGCTACGACCTTTGGGAGAGCCGGATTTTTATGTTCAAAAAATTTTAGGCGCCATAAGTGAATCAAAGAGAGAGGCTTGGACACCAGAAATCCTTTTAAGTTTTGCTAAGGATGAAATAAAGAGAATTAAAGCTGACGAAAATTCTATTTCTCAAAGAGGAAAGACCAAAGGAAAACTAAAAGCCGAGGAGGAAAGTCGTATAAGAAAATGTGAGAGAACTATTTTACTTACAGATATTTATAGAGAATATGAGGAAAGAAAAAAGAAGGAAAGAAAAATGGATTTTGACGACCTTATTTTTGAACTCCAGCAAAAATTAAAAGAAGACAATCTTCTGCTCCGTATTATCCAAGAAAAATTTCTCTATATTTTACTTGATGAACACCAAGACACTAATGATGCTCAAAATATGATTGTTAAACTAATAGCTGATTTTTTTGAATCTCCAAATCTTTTTGTGGTTGGCGACGAGAAACAAGCCATTTATCGCTTTCAAGGGGCCTCAGTAGAAAACTTTTTAAAATTCCAAAAGACTTGGGGTACTATGCGAGTTATAAATTTGGCGGATAATTATCGTTCTCATCAAGGGCTTTTAGACGCAACTTTCACCATGATAGAAAAGAATTATGAGGAAGGGGAACACCAGAACCTGCGAGTAAAATTAAAATCAAATAAAAAAGCCCAAAAATTGGATGTGGCTTTTTGTTCGGACGCTTATTCTGAAGAACAGTTTTTAATAAAAAGAATTAAAGAAATTTCAAAAAATCCGTCAAAAACCGTAGCTGTAATAGTCAGAGGGAACAAAGAGATTGATAGGATTTTAAGAATTTTGGAGAATCAGGGGATAGAAGTCAGCGCGGAGAGGGGAGCCGATATTTTTAAGCATCCGTTAGGGACCCTTTTCTTTAATTTAATTGAATTTTTGTCCGATCCGTCAAAAATAGAATCTTTGGCTGAAACCGTTGCCGGGGGTTTGTGGGATTTAAGTTTTGGAAAACAAGTGCGAATTATAAAAGAAATTAAAAGCGGCAAAACAGAGAGCATAGAAAAAGAAATTCCACATATAAAAAAATTATTAAGGGAGATCTCAGATTCCGGAGTGTTTGATTATCTAATAAAAACGGCAGACACTTCTGGTCTTACAAAAATGGCCCAAAAAGATCCGCTCTCGGCCGAAGTCTGGAGAAGTATTTTTAATCTTGCCAAAGAGTTGGCGGATTTAAACGGAATTCAGAACACTCCAGCAATGTTGAAATCCCTTCTTGAATACAAGAAAACTGCCGAAAGAAAATACATCAAAGTTGGGTTAGGAAATATAGATGCTAAAATAACTATAATGACTGCCCATAGTTCTAAGGGGCTTGAATTTGATTATGTCTTTTTGCCTTTTGCCGCTGAAGAAATTTGGATAAAGAAAAATTTTGGCACTTTTTTTGTATTGCCGAGGGAGAGGGAAGAGGGCGACAAAGTAAAGGACGAACGCTGTCTCTTTTATGTGGCCATGACTCGGGCAAAAGAACACGCCCTCATCAGTGTAAGTGGAGAAGATGATTCCGGGAGACTCTTAACTCCTCTTAGGTTTATAGAAGAGTTAGACCAGTCTAAAATTTCAAAAATGGAGATAAAAACTCCGGTGTCAGTTAAAGCTAAGTCAGAGCCCCGATCAAAAAACGTCGGGAAAGAAAAGGTAGAATATGCCAAACGAGTTTTACTTGAAAACGGACTTTCTGTCACTGCCCTTAATCACTTTATAAAATGTCCATCTGAATTTTTCTATAAAAGTATTTTAAAATTACCAGAGCCACCAACCGCCAGCTCCGAAAAAGGTAACGCCATGCACGAAGCGATGGCAAATGTTTGGAGGGA